>DAOTXB010000849.1:0-4924 GCA_034435575.1 Anaerolineae bacterium | reverse complement strand
CTTGACGAGATTTTCTACGAATAGTTAGCGTGGAATGTCACCTTGTGGCACTTCCACCGGAATCAGACTGCGGGTGGTGTCGTTAATTTCATCCTCAAATGCCTCATCTAGCGCAATGGATTCCATCATAAACAACACAATGGTGGCGATGATGAGGAGCGTAATAAAGCCGAGCATAAGCAACATCCCGAGCGCGTAAGCAGTCATGATAGTGTCTCCATAAGGGGTTAGTTTAGATGATATAAATCTATTATGTGCCTATTGAAGTGTGGATGCTGAACCCGCCCTCCACGCATACCCTACGGCAAGGATACGGAGTGGAGGGCACTTAGTGATTAAACCCTAAAACGCGGCAACCAGCCCATCTTTGCGCGGGTCGCTCCCACCGGATAACACACCGGACTCGGCATCTCGGTGGATAATCTGACCACTCCCGAATAAATTGCGCGAGGGACCGCTCACCGGACGGATCTTGTGTCCCATTTGTGCAAGCGTCGCCATCACTTTGAAGTCATAGCCTTCTTCCATCGCCAACTCACTACCACTTGTGCCCGCCGTGAGCATCCAGCGCGGACGGTCTAGCGTGTCCTGCGGGTTCCATTTATCGTCAATCATCGCACTCATGACCTGAAAATGCCCCTGTGGTTGCATATCGCCACCCATCACGCCGAACGCCGACCATAATTGACCATCCTTGAGCGCCATACCGGGAATAATCGTGTGATAAGGACGTTTGCCAGGTTGTAGCGCATTGCGATGCTCAGGATTAAGCGAAAAGCCCAGACCACGATTTTGGAACAAGAAGCCATAGTCCTTTGCGACGATACTCGTGCCGAAGCTCCCACCCATATATAAGCTGTTGATAAACGAACAGGCATTGCCTTCACCATCAACCACACACAGATAAATTGTGTTGGAACCACCCGGCGGTATGCCAAATGATGGATGCTGTGCGCGGTTCGGGTCAATCAATTTACGTCGTTCTGCCGCATAATCTTCGTCCAGTAATGCCGTGATTGGTACATCAGCTTTTGCCGGGTCAGCGATATACTCACGCGCATCCGCAAACGCGAGGCGCATCGCTTCAATCATGAGGTGCAAGCGTTGTGGATCATCCCAATCCATACTTGCGAGGTCGAATGCTTTGGCAATGTTCATGGCGATCAGTGCGGTGATACCCTGTCCGTTTGGTGGCTGTTCGATCACCTCAATACCGTGGTAATCGCTTGAAATGGGGGCATCCCATGTGGAGCGATGGGCTTTTAAGTCGTCATGTGTCATCACACCACCGAGCGATTGCAGGGTCTTCACAATCGAATCAGCGATGGGACCGTTATAAAATGCTTCCGCACCACCTTCGGCGACCATACGAAAGGTGCGAGCAAGTCCCTTAAGGCTCACGACTTGCCCCACTTGTGGTGGATTGCCATTTGGTAAATATTCCTCAGTGTTGGTGCCACGGCGCAGATACCCACTGGGACCGGGTGATGCCCAGGAATGACCAAACACAGGCGACACCGCGAAACCCTCTTCCGCATAGTGGATCGCATCCGCGAGAACTTCTATGAGCGACATACGCCCGAAGCGATCAACAAGGTCATACCATCCCATTGCCGCGCCCGGAACGGTTATGGCATGTGGCGAAGTTCGTGGAATACCCTCCGTGATGCCCTGTGATTTAAGATAATCAATCGTGAGGTCTGCTGGAGCGCGTCCGCTTCCGTTAAGTGCGCTAACTTCCCCCGTTTTTGCCTCATAATACAGTGCGAAACAATCCCCCCCAATGCCGGTTGAAGCCGGTGCAGTAACGTTCATCACCGCCGCCGCCGCAATTGCCGCATCTGCTGCGTTGCCACCCTGACGCAAAATGTTCAGCCCGGCTTGTGAGGCTAGCGGATTGCTCGCCGCGACCATACCCCGTCGCGCTACTACCATTGATCGGCGCGATTTAAAGTCAAATGACATTTGTTTCATTGCTAAATCCTTGTAAGTCATTATTTTTTGTGGCGCAGATTATAAACTGTTTTGATGAGGTATAGATGACCGTTTGAGTCCGATTTTTAAGGAGACGATTAGTTTTGGATACTAAAAACGCACAGTAATATGTGCGTTGAGAATGTCATATTATGGCACGGCGTTTTAGCCGAAGTAAACGTGTGCGATTAATTCGCCGAGATGTAGTTCGTCACCATCGTGGATGAGGAAGGGCATCCCGGGCTTAATCCGTTCGCCGTTGATATAAACCCCGTTACGACTGTTCATGTCAATAACAGCGGGCACTTTATTCTTGCGTTCAAACATCGCATGAATCCGTGAAACCCCTTTTTCCCTTGCCCCAAACGGGGATAAATCAAGATCAGGTTTGCGTGCGCTGTTGCTATCTAATCGCCCTAATGTGGCACGGTTCCAGCGTTCAATAACGAGGGGATCTTGCCAACCACGAATATATAACGAAATCGGCATATCTTCCGGTATTGCCATCATGAGATCATTGAGAGGTTGTGAGATGGTTTTCATCTTGCGCGCGGGTAAGGTGATTGGCTCTGTGTAGCCATGATCGATCAAGTTCACACCACAGTCATCGCAGAATAGCGTGCCAACACGATTTTGTGTCCCACAATGGTCACAGATAATTTGATTTGCCATTCTTGAATCTCCCCGTGAATATTCTTCAACAAGACATTCACATTTATTCACACCCACCCACTTTACACGATAAAGCCTCCTGCTACGATGAAATTAGTACTATAGTCCGGCTAACAATGAAGTAAGACTATGTCTTGCAGAATGTGAAACAAATCTACTCAAAATACACATGCGCGACTAAACGCCCGAACTGAATCTCATCGCCATCACGCAGATCATGGCACTCATTTGGCACAATCGCATGACCGTTTACAAACACACCATTTGTACTTTTCATATCCATAATCGATGCTTGATTTGTGTTACAGCGTACTGCGGCATGTACACGCGAAACCCCTTTTTCTAAGGCACCGAAGGGTGTTAGGTCAACATCCGGGCTGGCGATCTCAGGATCAATCCGGCGACCAAATGTTGTTTCTGCTGGCGATTTAACCGCCACCGGAATATCTGCATCTTGAAAGTAGAATAGGATCGAGTTGATCTTGGTTGCTGTGGCGACAGGACTTTGTTTTTCCAGCACTGCTTCCATACGTTGGCGAAAGCGTGCATTAGTCTTAATCGTCAACTCATTGGTTGTATTAAATAGCCCGCGCCCACAATCTTCACAGAAAAGAATGCCGGCTCGGTTCTTGTGCCCGCAGAAAAGGCATTTTGTTGACATCGTGTTTTCTCCAGACGTTAAATCGTGTTGATCTAACATTACAAACATTACTCATACTTACACTCTATAACAGAATCAGGGTGGGGAATATAGGTGTAACAGCTTTTTCGGAAGACTTTTATAGAGTCGTTTAACAAGTACAAATAGGCATCTTACAATTAACGTTAGACTTATACTTTCTAAGGTCTATTTTCATACTTCATCACTAATATCTTTACCAAATTCGTTAATAAATGATTTTGAGCAGGGATTGTCGCGCGGTTTGGGCGGTCTTAGTGTCATGCGATGTCTACAATCCAATCGCACTATTTTCAGTCAATAAACGATCCACTTCCCGTAAAACCTGACTATTACCATGCGTAACCTTGAACTATAGTCAATTTTCGATTAGAACTGTTAGCCTATTGCAATGATAAACAACAGCACAATATGAAACACGTATTATGATCGAATCGTAGTGTGCTGAAATCGGGATGACCAGATCGGTTGTCTCCCAAAAATGATCTGAAGGAGATCGTATTCTATGGGACGTACCAATTACGGAAGAGTCGGAGGTCGCCGCAGTGGTGGAGCCATCTGGCAATGGATGATTATCGGGCTTGTGTTTGGGTTTGCCTGTTCAGCAGTGGTTGTACTCGCGTTGCTGACCTTTGGCATTCTCGGCATTGATACTGAGGGCACTTCAACCGCCTCCGAGGTGACCAATACCCCCTTCATCGTCACGGCTACGACAGATCCAAATTTGCAAAATGCGGTGTTGCCTACACAAACACCCTTCGTGGTGACAGCCACATCTGAACCAACAGAAGAACTCGCAGTCCAGCAAGTTGCCCCACCGACGGCGACTGACATCCCGGAGGAAGTCCCGACTGAGGAAGTGCCACCGACAGCAACTGAACAAACGACCACAACACAACAGACGACTGACCAGCAAACGACAGATCAACAGTCTACGGGGCAACAATCTACCGGTCAACAAAATACCACCGGGTCAGATATTCCCGCATTGCTAGAGCCTCTCATCAGTGATCTTGTGCCTGTAGACGGGGGCACTTTCCCGATGGGTACGGATAGTCGTGAAATTGCAATTGCGGTGGAAGAATGCACCACCCGCGATGGTGGCGCTTGCCAGATTTCATATGGTGAGGATTCCATCCCGCTTCGTTCGGTCACGCTTGACCCGTTCCGTATTGAACGTACCGAGGTCACCAACGCGCAATATGTCGCCTTTCTGAACTCAATGGGCGCGGGCAGTCACCTTAACGGATGCTCCAGTACAAAATGTATTGATACGCAACGAGAAAATCAGAATAGCGTGATTGTGTTCGATAGCGCAAATTATAGTGTGCCGGACATTTTCGCCAATTTCCCCGCCTCTGGTGTAACCTGGTATGGCGCGCAGACATATTGCGAGACTATTGGACGACGCTTACCTACTGAAGCTGAATGGGAACGCGCCGCGCGTGGTATCAATAACACGCTGTACCCGTGGGGCGATACATGGGTGCGTGAATATGCTCGTGTGCGTGTACCTAACGAAGGTGAGAGCGACCTTGCAAGCGATGTTGGCGCAGTCACACAAAACGCCAGTGGTTTCGGTGCTTTTGATATGGCGGG
>DAOTXB010000848.1:0-3134 GCA_034435575.1 Anaerolineae bacterium | reverse complement strand
CTTTCGTGAGTCCGGGTTGTAGATCAAGCAGGTAGTCGGTGACCACGCTGGAAACGGTCTGCTGGATGCGGTTGCCCAAGCCCGCGCCGTTGTTGCCGCCACCGGAGCAGAAAAAACGGCGGGACGGCGAGCATTGAGGGGAAAACAGGGCGAGAACGGCGGAAAAGTGGCTATTTTTGTCGCCGGATTGACAAATTAACAAGAAATCATATATCAGTTATCATGCTTCTGTATCTTTAATATATGAATTTAGTGTTCTATATATTTCTTTGTATTCTGAGTGCCAACCCATTACGACAAACCTAGGGAAAAATACCCAGCCTTTTACATGAATATGAAGTTGAAGTCCTGTATTTTGCACTCGAATAAGTCTGCTCCTCTTGATAAAACGAGTGCCCCATGTTGTTCTTAGCTCAATTCCGTCATCCCAAATTATTATATCTGTTAGAGTTTCAAGGGTATAGATTCCAAGAGCCGTAAGAAAAAATAATGAAAAATAATCAGCAGTAACTAATATAAATGAAATAGATGTGCAAGCCCAAGCTACTATGGCAACAAATCTGCTAAATACAGAACATGTGTATTTAGCAATCATCTTTCGTTTCTTTCTTTCCACTTGAAATCCTTTCGTAAACTCGTTATTTTTATGCAAGATGCCTTATTTGAGTAACAGACATCTTGCATAAAATTTAACAAATTATCATCAATCAATCCGAATCGCGTGGTTAATTGTTAACGAAATACCCGCTCCCGATGAAATACCCCCACCTCTAGAATTTTGACATCCATTTGATATGCCTACAGAATTAGTAACGAAAACACCTGCAGATAACCCACCTCCAGCACCTTCAAGTTCTTCTATACTTGAAGAACTTACAAAAACTAATCCACTTCCTGCATCTCCTCCCAATCCTATTCCAAATTCAGGCACCAAAAATCGTGCATGGTTTCCTTCTCGGTCACGGACATTCATAATAAATATTCCACCACCTATTCCAAAGTATCCGGAGACCCCATAAATTATGCCCCATGTCTCTACGTCATTAGAAATTTCATCTGTATCTAACCAAAGACCTAACGAAGTGCATCCTCGTATATCATCTTGAATTGCAAAACACTCTCGTTGGCAATCTACTAACCATGGATCAAGACCGCGAACAGTGTCGTCACAATTCTGTAAGCAGGTAAGTAAGTCAAAATTTCTACCAGTGAATAAATATTCCAACGATGTAAACTGCTGTCCGTATTGCAATCTTGCCGGTAAACAACTACGTACAATGTTTCGATGTATAGTCGTCTCTAGGCTATTGCCCGAACAAGGATCAAACGCATAGGCTTCTGGACATATATGTCTTAGGGCTGAGCCACTTTCAAATGAACTATCCATAATGTATCCGTTGATAAGAAAACGCAACCTTTGTTCAACATCCCACATATCATTATTATTTGATCGTCTACAGGATGACCACGCCATTGCAATGTGCATTGTAAGTGCACGTCGGCTTTCTGGAGTTGAGTCTCGTAAATTCTGAGGTGAGATAAAAGTAGTATGATAATCCGACAATGATTGATAACCGATTATACGTTCTATCATATCACAAGTCATACCACTCGGATCAACATTCATGATCGGATTGCCTTCAACCCAAGAGTAACCGTTCAAACTCATCGGGCGTTGCATTGTTCCCTCGAACGGATCAAGGCTGGGGAAGATACCCAAAGCGGGATCATAGTAGCGGGCGCGGAGATAGAGCAAGTCGTTGTTGTCGATTTGTTCACCTGTAAAGCCGAAGCCTGCGTCGAAACTGCCATTGGTAGCAAACGGTTGCCCAAAGGGATCGTAATGCCCTTCCGCTACCATCGCTCCGGCTGAAGAGACTTCAGCACGCACACTGCCCAAACCATCAGCAAGGGTGTAATCCCATGCGCCTGCGTTGTCCTCATGCGCGAAGATACCACGCGGGTCATGCAGATAACGGCTGGTGTTGGCATTTGTCGTCGCGGCGATGACCCTGGTCAAGCCCTGTTGCAGATCAAGCAGATAGTCGGCGACCACGCTGGAAACGGTCTGCTGGATGCGGTTGCGACAACTTTTAGTTGTTTAGCCATCATAGCTGTAACTGTGGGTGCCGACACTATCGAGACGGTTGGCACGATCCCAGGTTACACAGCGCATGATGCACCATTAGTCTGTGGTGCAGGGATAGCGTCCGAGTCCAATTAAGCCTTCACGTTCTATGATGCGCTCCTGACTGTTGAGTTGGAGTAGCCACACAGTCAATCGCCCCTCTGCTATTTTGCCGTGAATTATCGCGTTACGTTGTTCAAAATGGTCTGACCACGCCTGTTTACGGGGATGATAGAGAAAAGTCGCCTTGCCTGTGGTCGGGTCTGCTCCTGCGATGTCACTGCCTTTGGTGATGTTGCAGGATGGGCAACTCAAACACAGATTGTCGCTTCTTGTTTCGCCGTCATGTTTTTCAGAGATGATATGATCGACATGAAAGGTGAAGTAGTTATCGTCCTGACTGAGCCGACAGTATTCACAACAATTGCCAGCACGCTTGATGACCTCGCGGCGTAGTTCTGCGGGAATGTGTGTATCACTCATCGGTAGCGAGTTTTTTCCGTGCGCGAATCTTCAGCATATTGACGAAGTGGTTTAATTGCAGAAAAGCATCAAGTTCGTGACGTTCATCATCACTCAGAGTATCGTGCTTATTCTTCATCATGAGTTCAGCAAGGTGAGATTCCATCTGTGACGATGGTTTGAAAGCAATAATCTCCTCCGGTGAAGGTGCAGACACCATAAAATCCAGTATTTCAGCAAATTTGTCGGGTGGGTATGCAAGTACCATGTTCATAATCCAATTGATAACTCTTGAATTCATTATAACACTGAAAAGGATAAGCCCATGCCCTCGGAAATAGTCATTTTCTCCCGTACATTTGATTTGTTGACGTGGCTACTGCCGCACTGAACTTTCAGGAATCATTAGTCCACATACGGATCGGGAAGCGATTTATTTGTGGTCCTCGTGTCTAGCCCCAAGAGTATGTACCAATTCAAATTGGAATTTTCCGACTATGTTTGGCAACAAAGGCATCAGGTGTGATGTACCCCAACGCACTAT
>DAOTXB010000847.1:0-5882 GCA_034435575.1 Anaerolineae bacterium | reverse complement strand
ACCGAAAGTGGGATGCAGATATTCGATCAAGCATTGGCACTCGCCGAACCACATGGATTCATTCGGGTCTTCGTAGACGAAGGGCCGCAAATGGCACAACTACTCTATGAGGCATTGTCGCATGACATTAAGCCAGACTATGTGCGCCGCCTTTTAGCAGCATTTCCGAGTGAGCGAGTGAATCAATCTGTCCAGCCGGAAGTACAAGCTGACGCGTTTGAATGGATCGAGCCACTCAGCGAGCGCGAACTTGAAGTTCTCCACCTCGTTGCCGAAGGTCTGACCAACCCGGACATCGCGGATCGGCTTTTCCTCTCGCCGCACACAATCAAGGTTCACACACGCAACATCTATGAGAAGCTTGGCGTCCACAACCGAACCCAGGCTGTCATCAAAGGCCGTGCGCTGGGCATCCTCTCCGTTGAATAACCGAAACATATCAGGAAGACGCTCCACGACCGCGCAATACCCTGCAAAATAACCCGTTTGGTGTATGACATGCACCTGCGCCAACCATATACTGATGTTGAATGGCTATATCGTAACCATCCGTGCAACGCCGCCAACTACTCGAAGACTATGCAGACAGGGCAACAGAATATGACCGATTCTACATTCGATTATTCAAACTACTTTTGGCAAGGCAAAGTCACTCGACTGCGCCCCTTCCGGCTCAATGATGCCGAACTGCGATTCAAGGCATCTCTGGATAGCCCGACCCGGCAAGCGCATAATGGCGGCATTGAATGTCCCAATTCCGTCGAGCTACAGAAAACCTGGCTGGAGAATGTCGTCGATTGCAAAAATAACGGTGGTTTCGTTTTATTTGCAATGGATAACCTAAACAATGAGACTGTCGGCTGGGTTTCGTTGCACAGCCTCGATCAAAAGAATGGCACGTTCAGCTTTGGTGTCGCCGTCTATCGGGATCATCGCAGTCATGGCTATGCGGTGGATGCGGTGCGTATGCTACTCAAATATGGCTTCTGGGAGCAGCGTTACCAGAAGTGCAATTCGATATGTACCCACAACAACAAGGTCTCTATACGCATGCATATGAAGCTCGGATTCACCGAGGAGGGACGTTGCCGGAGAAACAGCTTTTTCAACGGTGAATATCACGATGAAGTATTGTTTGGGATGACACGAGAGGAATTTGACGTAATCGTGTCATCGTAGTCGCTGCAATTTGCTTTCAAGACCCAACGCGATCCTATTACAACTTGAAGGAGTAGAGTATGGCTGTTGACATACAACCAACAATCGATGTGTTGAAAGAAGCACTGCTGCGTGAGCTGGGCGGTGAGGTTGATTTAATCTTTAGCTACGGTTCTCAACTAAAGGACACAACACACCAATATTCCGACCTCGACATCTCATATGTGCCCGTACATGAGACTACGGGCTACAGCATTACGGTTCTGGTAGACGAGACGATGATCGACCTGTATCCAATTCACTGGTCGCATCTGGAGCGTATGGCGAACTTAGAAGACGTGAGTTGTACCGTCTTGCTGGAAAATGAAATCGTGTATCAGCGGACAGATGCGGTTGCGGCGCGTTTCCGTGCCTTGCCTGATCGCTTGCACCAACTACAACAGCCAGCCGCCCGTCCTGAGATGATTAAGAAGGCTCAGGACATCTTTCAACGCACAGCCTATCAGTTCTACTTACTGCAAGGGCAAGCCGCTGAGGATCATATGCTGGCTTGTATGTATCATGCTCGAAACATCCTCAGAGATGTTTTGCACAGTCTGATGGTGTGCAATCAGAGGATCATTGATACGCGCAAGTTAGACCAGGTTCTATCACTGCCCAGGTTGCCCGAAGGTCTTGCAGAGAACATCGAAATCATCACCTGGCAGACAGAACCTGATGTCATCCTTGCGGCTACAGAGGAGCTTTTAGCTTCAACCCGCAGACTGCTGCTCGACGAACAACATGCAATCGCCTGGCAGAAGAAGGCATTCGCGGATGTTTTTCACAATGCCTATCCGGAACTCAAAGGTGATCTGCAACACATCATGCTCGCCTGTGAGCGGCGCGATATGTTTCACTTTCCGTTGATGTCACTCTACCATGAGTTGATGATCCACATGGCACAGGCACTAAAAGGGGTCGAATATTCAGGCTTCAATAGTCTTGCAGAATACGAGCAAAATCTGACAGACCTAGGCTTTCCCGATTTGCTGCCCTATGTTGCCCAGGCGGATTTCGATGGGCTTCACAAGCAATGCCAGGTTTTCGATGAATGTCTGCAACAATACCTTACAGAGTACGGCGTTGCACTGAACTCTTTCGCCACACTTGATGGCTTATCGAAGTATCTGAACACGTAGTAATGCTGAACACCCCATAAAGTGCCTCTATACAAGCAAATAGCACATCACTGTACCGACATCTGCCAGAGCCAGGCAATTTGATGTCGGTCTTGCTTTTATGCACGCTCCGCGACCCATTAGTAGACCTCAAACCTCAACAGAGTCCCTGATTAACCCGACCAATACTACCACTGGGGTATGACAATAATCCCTCGCTGACAATATGCTGGAAACAGATATAAACATAATAGATTCGAAGAGGGACAAGCATGAAAAACCATACCCAGACCGCAAGGTTCGTAGGCGCATTGTTTCTGCTATGCAATTTCACCTTTCTCCTGGGCGCTGTGGGGTTTATAGAACCCGTTCTCAGCGATCCCGATTATCTCAATCTCGTGTACACCGAAAGAAATCAGGTGGCTCTGGGCGTACTGCTGGAACTCATGAACGGGGTCGCCTACATCGGTATAACTGTATTGATGTACGCCATCTTAAAATCACGTTTCGAAAGCATCGCACTGGCCTACGTAGGTTTCAGAATGATCGAATTCGTGATGCAAGTCTTGGCAGATATGAGTCCACTGTCGCTACTGTCGTTGGGTGAGGACTATGTGACCGCCGGTGCCGCCGACACTATCACGTATGAGTTGGCTGGCTCCATGCTGCTTGCGGATCGTACATGGGCGTTTGAGATGATCGCCATAACCTTTGCCCTCGGGGCCCTGTGTTTCTATGTCATGCTCTATCAATCCAGACTTATCCCGCGTTTCATCTCCATCTGGGGCTTCATCGGGGCATCCGTCGTACTCGCTTACACCGTGTTTGATCTGCTCGGAGTTACCATTCCTGATCTTGGCTTACTCATGCTACTCAATGAACTGTTTCTAGGTGGATGGCTGATCGCCAAAGGGTTCAACACGGCAGCAATTGATGACCTTCAACAGACGAACACAATCAATCACAGCGTGAATACGGCTGTTGAACTGGCTTTCGAAAGCAGTCCGGCAAATACCCCACTGAATAACACATTCGGGGCAGGACACTAATCCCCCTCTGTTGCTACTCTGTAAAGAGCAAGAAAGTAGTTCAAGATGAACGGTAACAGGTCCAAACTTACGCTAGATCGACCAACAGGCTACCAGATCAGAGTACCAGGACAGCTTGACACCTCCTGGTCAGATTGGGCTGAGGGGTTGACCATACAGGTATTGAGGCGGGCTGAGGTTGACCACATCACCATTCTTACTGGCACATTTGATCAGGCTGGTTTGCAAGGTCTACTGCGCCGGTTGTATGCACTGGGCCTGCCCCTGATTTCTGTCACGTGGGTTGGATCGAACAGAGAAGAAACCACGTCTTCGAAAGGAATGGGAGATGAGTGAGATCGTGTTATGGAACGCAGTACTAATTTTCGGCTTACGCCTGGTGGACGTATCTATCGGAACGGTGCGGCTCATGATGATTGGACGGGGGCAGCGTACCATAGCTCCCGTGCTCGGTTTCGTGGAAATTACCATCTGGGTCGTTGCCATCAGTAGCGTCATTACCAATCTGGACAACATCGTATACATCATTGCCTACAGCGGCGGATTTGCTGCTGGGACGCTCATCGGCATGTGGATCGAAGACAAACTGTCAGTGGGCCAGGTAAGAATCAGCGTTTTCTCATTGACCCAGGGAAGCATCATCGCACAGAAATTACGTGAATCCGACTACGGTGTGACGGAACTTACCGGCAACGGTCAATCCGGGAGTGTCGATCTGATCACTACGATAATTCCTCGTCGTGACACCAAGAAGGTCTTTGGTGTGGTCAACCAGATGGACCCGCAGAGTTTTGTTGTGGTGGATGATATGAGACTTGTGGAACGCGGTCACATGCATATCGCTAAATAAACTGGATGCGCATAACCAGGGGAGGGAGTCAAGAATGAACATGGATGGCACAACAATCATACACAAGCCTGTTGACGAAGTTTTTGCGTATGTGAGCGACCTGTCAAACGATATCTACTGGCTAAATGGTGTTGATGAATCCGGCTTGCGTTCAGGCAATCCTATTGATTCTCACTTTATATCCTCCATTGATGAATAGGGCGTTTTTTCGCTTATCAGCCCTCTAGATCGTATAATCTCCCGTATTGTTTAGCATCCAATCGGTAAGGCAAATATGATGAAAATAGACGAACAAATAACAGTAATACGGAATTTCGTATCCGTTTTACGGGGAACAGTTGCGACGTTATCAGCCGAGCAACTGACGCGTGTATATATCGATAGTGAATGGACGATTGCACAAATCGTTCATCATCTATTTGATGCCCACACAAACGCTTACCAATTATGCAAACGCGTCCTAAGCGAAGACAATGCCGGCTTGAGCTGGCCCGATCAGGATGTAGTCGCTAATTTACCAGACGGCAAAAGCGCAAACATCGAATCCTCATTGATGGGATTAGAAGGGTTGCATATGCGCTGGGCAGATATGTTCTCTAATGTTGAAGATTGGGAGAGCGCTGGTGTGAGCATTAAATCCGGCAAAACATACACCATCGCCCGCTTATTAGAAATGTATGCAGGACACTGCAATAATCATATTGAACAGATTAACACCGTGAAACAGGCAATATCCTGAACGAACGGTTGAAGTCCATTGTTCCGACATTTGATCGATGTCACACTACAATCAAGATCACCAGGCTATTGTTTCACACTAAACTATCTTAAATAGGGGGGGATAAATGTACCAAAATTTAGAGATTATTGATTTCCACACACACTTTCCAACTGCAAAGCCATGGTTCAAAGACATGGGCACGGATATTCGTACCAAATATCATGAACGCCGTGGTGACGAACGCGCAGGCAAATTGCGCAAATACGCAATGGACTACAGCGCACATTGGCGCAAAATGTGGGGATTTGAACCACCAGAAAAAGAGCTCCCTGATGATGAGACACAAGCAAAACGCTGGGCAGATGAAATCGACAAATATGGCTTACGTGCAGTGGGGTTTGTGACGGGCGGTGGTAACGATAATCTGGGTGCAGTCATCAAGAAATATCCTGATAAGTTTATTGGCTTTGCCCATCATTTCCCCTTCGCGGAGAATGCGGCTGAGGAATTAAAACGCGCCGTTAACGAGCATGGTTTTAAAGGCTACAAACTGCTCGCACCAATGATTGATCGCCCTATTGAAGATGAAGCGGCGTATCCGGTGTGGGGGATGTGTGCCGAATTGGATATTCCTGTACTTATCCATTTTGGTATACAGGGTGGTGGTGGTGGCATCGCGTGGCATGAGAACATCAATCCACTAAAATTGCACAATATTGCGCGTGATTTCCCGGATGTAAATTTTGTCGTGCCACATTTTGGGTGTGCGTGGATACGCGAAACACTTCAATTATGCTGGGCATGTGGCAATGTTCATATAGATACATCTGGTTCCAATCAATGGGTGCGTTGGGTCGATGGCGATTGGTCTACCAAAAAACTTTTCCGCAAGTATATGGAGACAATAGGTCCAGAACGCATTATCTTTGGCACAGATTCCAGTT
>DAOTXB010000846.1:0-11802 GCA_034435575.1 Anaerolineae bacterium | reverse complement strand
AATCAACCGGCGTGAGCGTGCTGTTAAGTGCATCACTCAGCGCGATACCCAAATACTGTGCGATGTAGTTGTCGAGAGTATAAATCTCCACACGATGATTGACCGCCCCCTCGTTGATAGGTTCGAGTAGCTGAACACCGTTGTCCTCGGCAATCGGCGCAGTGAAATTGGTGGAATACCCCATAAAGCTATAGGGTAAATATTGCGCTAAAGTCTGGTCGAGCACCTCTCGCTGTGCATCATAATGCTCCGGCGAAATAAACAGCATCAGGCGCGGTCCCCAATGATGATCGGTAGACATCGCGGTATCAAACCCGAGGACTTCTGATCCTGAGCCAATCAGCGCGGCGGCAACCTGTAAATCAGGAAAATGTGTGCTGAGAATCGGCGAAACCGCTTCATGAAAGAATTTTTCGCACAATGTTAAACCGGCAACAAATACTGACATAAGATTCCCCTCACCAGAAATCAAAAACAGGGCGATGCATTTTTAGCCATCACCCTGTCGATCATTTTGCTTATGCGTTGTGTATTATTCGCCCGCGACAACGCTCAGAGTAAACGCGCCCGCAGAGGCATCACCAAAACCAGCGACCTCAATAATGTAGGTGGTTCCGGCGGTCACAGCGATATTTTCCAGTAGTGCGTCAAGTTGGGCGGCGGCACGATCATCATTACTGTAAATCGGCTCATCCTCACCGTCCACATATACACGCAGGTAAGTATCCACACCTGCATCAACCGCTACAGCTTCGACGGTGATTGTACCGTCTGCCGTTGCCTCAAACGTGTATTGCAAACGCACACCAACCGCAAGTTGTCCTTCTGCAGTATCATCGACTGCAATGTCTCCGGCGTTGATGGTTTCAACGGTAGGTGCGGGTGCTTGTTGCTGTTGAGAAGGATCAGGTTCCTGTGCTTCGCGCACGGTCACGCTGTAATCACCCTCCACTGCATCATCATCACCGCCAATTTCGATAATCACCGTTGCTCCTGCCGCGCCAGTAATCACCGCATCTTCGGTAATCGGGTCTAGCACCGGAGTCGCGTTGTTGGGGACATATAAGCGCACAACAAGGTCATCACGGTTATTGAAAATGATGTCAATTTCGTTGACCGAAGCCGGAATAACAACCGTATAACGGTCACGGGTACCGATTTCAAGCGTGCCTTCTAACGTATCGCCGAGTGTAAACTCGCCACTATCCGCGAGATTATCCTGAGACACCTGTCCGGTTTGATCGTTGAGGTGCTCAATCGCAGAATCAAGGATCACATCGCCATCGTAGAATAGGGTTTCTTCGGTCACAGGCACCTGCACGGTGGGCACCACGCCGATACCTTCCAGACGAATGCCACCGTCTGCGTTGAGCGCCCGACCAACGGTAAATTGCATCCCGATGCCATCTGGCATAAAGACGCTGGTGATGTTTCCGCCTAAGCCAGCCGTTGGATAATGCCCGACAATAGCGGCGCGGTCATTCAGGCTCATGTTATAGCTGAAGAACTCACAGGCGCTGGCACAATTTGGGCTAACCAGTACCGCAACCGGACCTCCATAAAAGCGTCCATCCGCCGGTAAGTGGATAGATTCATCCCCGTTGGGCACTGTCGCGAAATCGTTCAAATCGGGAAAGTACAGTTCATCAATGCCGACATAGACTTCGTTGCGGAAGAAATAGCCGGAATAGACCAGATCAAGATTATATCCACCGCTATTGGTACGCATATCAATCACCAGACCGGGTGCATTTTGTTGATTGAGTGTATCAATCATCTGTTCCCACAGGCGCAACGCCAGCAAAGGCTCACTACTGAAGGTGTTGATACGCACATAGCCATAACCATTATCGAGGATTTCAAACTCAACGGGCAAAGACCATGATGGCGCGGCATCGACGTTGTTAGAAGACGCAAGCCAGCTTTCGCGCTCAGGGATCGTATCCAGCGTCACAGTGACTTCCCCGGTTGCATCCGGGTTGCGATAGGTAATGTCTACCTGTGTGCCACGCGGAAAGCGAATACCGTAACGGAGTTCTTGCAAACGACGGTTATGATCGGTGCTGTAATTGCCAAATGTGAACACATCGGCGAGATAATCTTGAATCGGTACGCCATCAATGGCGATGATCTCCGTGCCAAGTACCATACCCTCTGCGTCTGCGGGGCTATTCTCCACCAGATAGCTGACAATCACGCGCTCATCATCAAGTTCACGGATAGAAATGCCGGGACTGCTATCTGTTTCGAGGACGAATTCCTGCTGGGTCAGCGGGAAGATGTTCGGACCAACGTGTCCATCAGGAAATTCTAGAATATAATCGCGCAAAGCGAATTGATAGGCAACGCTATCATTGTTGGCTTCTGCCTGTGCAAAGCGTGGTGCATATTCATCATAGAGCGCGTCAAAATCAATCCCTTTTAGCGCGGTAAACGAATATTCACGGCGCATCTGATCAATCAACGCATCAAACGCCTCACTGTAGGTCAAGTTCGTGTAATTGGCAGGTTGTAAAGATTGCTCGGCTTCGACAAGGTTGACTGTCGCGTTAAAAGAGCGATCAAAACGGAAGGGCAACGTGTTCATATTGACCACTGTGTACCCCTGTGGCAACTGCACTGCCGGGTCATCTTCGGTGAAAAGTAAGCCGTCCGGTCCAAAATCAGCGGGGAAACCCTGATTGTTGTCCGGTGCATAGACGATCACCGTACCGCCAATAATTTCGTCTACCGTAGCATAATCGAGGGAATGAACGGTAGAGAGCAACCCGGCGGAATATTCGCGGTCACTTTCCCAATACGGTTCATCAAAAATATCGGTATAAATTTGTACGTTCATGGTGATGACACCAATATCATCGCGTCCGTTATTATCTACATCGCGGAATTCACCACGAGGGACAATCGGCAAATTCACTTCATAGGTGAAGGGTGAACGGAACAAATCCGAGGTAATCTGACCGATAATTTGTGCATCAACCGGAAGCTCATAATCCGGCAAAGAGGCGATACCATCAATTTCACCAGCAAGGTCGATTAAACCAACGGTGACAGAAGGCGTACCCCAATCCGGTAAAAAGCCAATGGTATAGGGCACCTCACCGGAGATGATCGCAACACCCCCTTCATCATTACTGATCTCTGCCGGTGGTAGTTCGCCACTATCCTGCGCGAACACGGGCAAGCCGACCAGAAGCAGTAAAATTATGAGGGAAAGAACGGTTACTCTAAGTCTCATGAACATATCCTTACAAACATTTAAGGCATGGAGTTGGCGGTTGATAATGACACAGTGTGCCATTGAACCATAGACCAACAAAAACAGTTTAATTGTACGTCATTACATTTTTGAGTCAAAACAATGTAGAGGGATTGTAACCAACCACACATGCACGGCTCATTATTTAAATGTTTTTGAGTATAAGGTTATGGTTTAGTCGTTAAACCATTTTACGGCGGTTTTGCAGACAGGTGTGATGTCAGTTGGTCGCGCTATCCATCTGCAAAAATGTGTAGAGACGATCTAATGCACCAAGCGCAACCAGATTCTGTAAGCTGACACCCACCGTCGCTTCGTGCCCTGTCGTGAAGTTGAAATATTCATAGGTGCCATGTTGCATGTGGATGTTGTCCCGCGCTAATCCAAAATTGGGCAATGTCCGCGCCGCCAACCACAGGTTCATAATCGGGACTTCGTACTCCTCAGCGATACTCACCAACGCAAGGTTAAAATCAATCGCTCTATCCCAATGGATGCTCTGCGGATTGGTGCTAAAGGTAGACAATAATGGAATGACCCCCTGTGATAGCGTAGTTTCTATAATTTGGCGCATCTGTTCGTAATACTCATCTACCGTCATACGTGAAACCATATCATTTGGACCAAACAAGATCACCGCAATGCCGGGACGTGCGAGACGAATCTCGCAATTTAGCGGTGTTTCGTCCTGTTCACACAATTGTGGAGCCGACCACATGGTATCAAAGATGGAATAAGTATTTAACCCGACACGGGAGGCGACGCTTTGTCGTGTCAGCGATTCACCAAAGTAAGCAATACTATCAGCGAGAAAATCATAAGCACCTAACCGATGATCTTCGCGGGGCATCGGTGTGAGGTAAACAGGCGATGTGCTTAAACTGTCACCAATTTTCGTAATTACGTTACTGCGATTGCCCCGCATTTGCCCGATCACATACACGATGAGCAGGTTTTCATTCATCTCTGGCAAAATGGGGAGGGTGTATAAACGTGCTAAACGGGGATCATCCACGTTATAGGGTGCGGCATCGCTCAATGCAGGGTTGATCGGTACCTCACTGAATTGCACTGTCTCCGGTAAGTCCAGATACCCCGTGAGCACCCACCCTTCGCGCTGGGTCGTTCCTTCGGTAATGTGTAGCATCACCCAATTGCCCAGTGCGTTGCGTTCGTGGATGGTCAACATGAGATCATCTGCTGGTGATAATGTGCCAATTTCACGGTAGGTCATGCCCGGTCCGCTATAAAGCGTCACGTTTTGTCGTAAGTCGATAGAATTGGCGCTGTTCTGCTGTGCAATAACCAGCGGATGAAAAAGCGCGACAAACAAAAACCAGAAGATAATCAATTTCATGCGATGCAAGGCTTACCGAAAATAGTGCGTACAGGATTTTCATCAGTATTGATGTGTGCCCATAATCATAATGCGCCTGACATCATAGAGCAACCTGAATCCCGTCCTGTTGTCGTTTATGCGTAAGCCTTACATCTGTTAAACCGGGGGTGTCACGCGCTATCAGCGATTAACATGACCTTGATACGATTGCCATCCGGGTCATCTAAATCAATGCTCAAACTGCCGTCATCTCCCGTAAAAGGCATATCACTCGTATCTACACCGTTTTCTTTCAACCGCTTCATGATCGGGTCAAGGTTATCGGTAGCGAAGTGAAGGCTATCAAACACACCGGGTTTACCCTGCCCACCACCCTTATTTGGCTGATAAAGCGCAATCGGTAAATTCCCGGCTGAAAGTTGTGCCCAGCCATATTCTGCCATCACAAAATCTTCGCTTAAGCCGATAACATCACGATAAAATGGCACGGATACGCCAACATCATCAACCGGAATTTTGACCATCTGTACGGAAATTGTAGACATTGTATTCTCCTATGCTCACCAATTGAAAACATATGTTCTGTATAATTTATCGTAGCAAAAAAACTTCAAAGGGACAACACACTATGGAGAAAACTGCACACTTAAGGAGGAAATCCCATAATTGGGCGTAAACAGATGGTGCATTATCGCATTGCGCCTGTATTTACACTTGGCACAAGTCAGTCACGCTTATATAATACGGCACATTTGATAAATGACAAGTTACCCTCTCGCGCTAGATTTTGCTGGTGTGGATAGAGGAAAGGAAACGCAATGAAGGTTATTCTCCTCGATTATGTATATAAACAAGGTGTAGCAGGCGAAGTCATTAATGTCGCTGATGGCTATGCACGCAACTTTTTGATCCCGAATAAATTGGCTGTCAAAGCAACCGCAGGTGAATTAAAGCGGGCGACAAAATTGCGCGAACAGGCTGTTGCTAAACGTGCCGCGCTGGAAAATCGCTTGAGCGAACTCGCACAAGAGATCAACGGTGTGGAACTCATCTTTGAACGCCGTGCCGCAGTCACCGGTAAATTATTTGGTTCTGTGACTTCACAGGAAATCGCTGAAGCTCTGCTGGAAAAAACCGGTGTAGACATTAACCGTCGCCGTATCAGCCAACAGGGTCTCCGTGAAATCGGCACACATAACGTACCGGTTCGTCTGGGTTCAGACAATTCACCGGAACTCAACGTGGTTGTGATCCGTGAAGGCACGATGGAAGAATATCTGGCTGGCGAGAACCCGGAACATGCTGGTTTGACTGATGAGCAGATCGCTGAACAGGAAAATATTTCCGTCGCGGCAGTTGAAGAAGGTGTTGTCGACGCAGAAGAATATGTCGAAGAAATTCTGGAAGAAACTGACCCCGGTGAAGCTGCTGAAGCGGGCGATGAAAACGTAGACACCGAAAACATGGAAACCGAAGTTCTGCCCCGTGCCAAAGTACAGGAAGAACTCGACGCTCTCGCCGACGCAGAAGCAAGCGACGACAAAGACGAAGCCTAGCCTTAGGGCGAATGGTGGTACAAAGTAATCACTGCCCCGTTTGCAACTCATCGGGGCTTTTTGTATTCTGGATACCACCACATCGCTAGAGTACAGTCCATTGTAACCTGTAGATTGGCTATTCTGTCGGAAAACGAGGGCAAAAAAACGCACCTATGGATTCCCTTGCTTTAGGACGTTATCTGCGAGAATCGCGCGAGGCAAAAGAACTAACGCTTGATGACGCGATCACACAACTCAAAATACGCAAACGACTGCTTGAAGCCTTTGAACAAGGCGAGTTTAAATTTTCAGATATTTCTGAGGTACAAACACGCGGTTTTTTGCGTAATTATGCAAGTTTTTTAGGGTTAGATGCCAACCGTGTGGTCTCGTACTATGAAGCCGCGCTTGTCTCGGACGAACGCCGATCAAAGCAACGGAATCGGCGTGGGCGCAAGCGACGGAATGCCAAACGAAACACGCAAGAAGTAGCCCCCGTTGCCGCCCGTTCGATCACCGATACTGACCCCAATCTGCCTAAAATCACGACTACAGTGGATTCCGGTCCAGGGCGCTTAAGCCGATTTTTGAGCACACTCATGATCGTACTGGTCGCTTTAGCGGCACTCGCGGTGATTATCTTCGTGGCATTTCAGCTCATAAATGAACCACCCAATTTCATTGACAACGGAAGCGGCGATATTCTGGGACAGCTCCCGCCAACCGCAACCTATACCACCGCACCAACCTTTACCCCACGCCCGACTGACGAGGCAAATACCGGACTCTCGCAAAATTTTGAGGGGAGTGGCGTTGCAGTCACTATCGAATCACTCCAGCGTACATGGATTCGGCTAACAACAGACGGCAATGAGCAGATTAATCGTCTGGTATTACCGGGGGAAATTCTTGAATATCGCGCACAGGACGAAATTTTCATGAGCGCCAGCAATGCCAATGCGCTCGTCGTTATCTACAATGGCAATTTGCAGGGGTCTTTCGGTGGGCGCGGTCAAGCAGTCGATGTTACATTTACAGAGACGAACCGTACCATTCAAACCGGTCCTGGTTTTGAGGCAACATCACCCTTTACCAACACACCAACCGCGACCTCTGACGTGTTACCGGCTACTTTGCTAGCGGCACAAACACCGAGCAACACGCCCGGTCCTAGTCCCACGCCAACCATGACACCGACAATTACTGACACACCCACAATTACGCCGACACCGTCGATCACGTTTACACCATCAAACACACCGTTACCGACTAATACACCGACGATTACACCGACTCCCTCCAACACAGCAACGCCGAGCAACACACCGACCATCACCAATACACCGACGGCGACACTGACACCATCCATCACGCCGACACCCTCACCGACAGCAATTTTGCCGCTGCGCAATACGCCCCAGGCACCAACACCTACAAAAGTGGGTGGATAAGGGCTAAGCGTAGGCTAGTGTTTAACTGGATACCATCGGGCACAATTGCCCCGCGCTATAGGTCGGGTTGCGCGTGCCATAACGGTTGATGAGTTCAAGTGCGAGTGGATTACCGAGTGCGTAATTGACCACTTCCGCACAGGCGGCGCCAATATCCGCCGTAACCGTGAACGTATCGAAGAAGATCTGTGCCATTTCAATGAAGGGCGTGTTCTGCTCCGGTTCAGGGAATGCTTCGGCAATGCTCTGATAAACCGCCAATACTTGGTCAGCAGGTGCCTCAATAGCGGCTTGTGCGGTCAACAAACGAAAGCGCACATAACTCTCCTCTATGGGCAAATTATCTGCAAACCATGATCGCAGGGCATCATCCGTCAATGCTTCCTGATAGAGTGCGATAGCTGTTGCATAATCACCCGTAAGCACATTACGATCTGCTTCATGCACAACTTGAATCCTGAATTCGGGTACATCGAGTGTAATGCGCGACAACACATATTCACTCCCGTTCCAATCATAGAAGTTGGTGCCAGTACGAAGCGGTCCCGTTACCTCATCACCATTGTTGTCCATCCTTACGGCGATTTCCTCAACTGAGTCATTGTCGAGATCAACCACCTGTGGCGGATTCTCAGACAAAATTTCCACACCGATTAAGCTCACGAAGCGAAATTCGGATGATTGCCAGCCGACAAGCGTCGTCAGCAAACTACAGGTATCACCAATCGTCACATCACATCGCCGTGTGGTAAATAGCACATCCGGCAGACGATTAAAGTTCATATCATTGAGGAAAATCAGCGCAGGCGGATCAAATGTATCCGAAATAGTCGTATATAGTGTCTCATAACGTCGGTTCACACAGCCGGCGATGAGCAAGACCCCACCTTCATCCGGTGCGGTATATCCCGCGATGATCTCCGGTAAGCCCTCGCCTGTCAGGTCAACATCTGCGCGGACAAAACCTTCTTCACCAAGAATTTGCCATTGGTCACGTAGTGCATCTTCCAGCGCAACAGGCGTTCCCCCTGCGGATAGAAAACGAATAATTTCCGCGATAATTTCTGCGTTGGTTTCCGGTGCGGCGCGTAGGGTTACTTCGCCGGTTTGTTGTGGACAGACGAGCAAATCAGGCGTTGCAGTGGGTTGATTAGCAACTGCCACCACTGTCGCCGGATTCACCAGATTACTTGCGCTGAATGGACTAACCGCGCCCGAAATTGCCACACCGGGCGTTACCGTCGGGAATGGCACAACAGTTGGCTCACGCGGAACATCCTCAGTGGATGTACAGGACACGAGCAATATGAGCATCAATAGGGGTAAGATTTTTTTCACCATGAGCGTAAGTATACAATGCAGTCACATCGCGTAAAAGGCGGATTTACGCACATAATAGCCAAATCCTTTAACTTTCCGCTTATTTTTCACCAATCTTATACCCATCTGTATTGCACATATGCTTCAGTTAATGGTGGTATACTGTTTATATATCGTTTAGCTAAACCGAAGGGGACAATACCATGGATCGTAGATATTATAGTAAAGAAGCCGCAATACAAGCTCGACGTGAGCGTGCGGCAGGTGCCGTTGTTATGCTGGTCTTTGGCATGGCTGTTGGTGCCGTCATCGCGTTGCTGTTCGCACCAGTAGAAGGTGAAGAAATGCGCGATAATTTAGGTGATACCGCCAATAATTATTATGAGAACGGGCGCGAATCTACTACAAGTGCGTTCGGTCGCCTACAGCGTGAATTCACAAAATTGCGCGATGATGTAGAAAATCGCCTCAAAGACCTCACGTAAATCACTGTAACATCAAAAAAACGGTCACAGGATGTATATTCTGCGACCGTTTTTTATTATCTTCCACGTATCCAGCCAACATTATGACCAGCGATATTGATGCGGTCCCCATGTCGTCCACGCCATGCCATCATGCCCATAGTACGGCACCGTGACCCGCCCCGGAGACGCAACGGTATCTAGACGGGCAAAGTCTTCATCGGTGAAGGTGATGTTGAGCGCGTCCAGAGAACCGATTAGTTGCTCAAGGGTACGCGGACCGATAATTGGGCTGGTGATGCCGGGCTGATGCGCTGTCCAACTGAGCGCAATCTGGTAAGGTGTGACATCTTTTTCTTCTGAAAGCGCTGTAACCACATCCAATACATCAAACGCGGCATCCACCATATGCCGTTGAGTTGCGGCAGTCCAAAATGCGTCAAAACGAGACCCTTCTGGCGCGGATTCATCCCGTTTATACCGTCCCGTTAAAAAGCCACCAGCGGTAGGTGACCACGGAATCACCGCAAAGCCATAGGTCTGTGCCATAGGCAACAGTTCACGCTCAACTCGCCGATCTAACAAATTATAGGATGGCTGTTCACAGACCACACGATTTAAGCCGTACTCCTTACTCACCCAGAGTGATTCGATCAGTTGCCATGCCGCAAAACTACTGGTGCCAATGTAACGAATCTTGCCATCGCGGACTAAATCATCTAACGCGCGAAGGGTTTCGTCAATCGGCGTAACATTGGTCGGATGATGGAGTTGATAGAGGTCAATCGTCTCGGTATCAAGCCGTTTCAGTGAAGCGTTGCACTGTTCAATGATATGGCGACGGCTGTTACCAACAGCATTTGGATCATCGGACATGGGAAAATGGGCTTTTGTCGCTAATATGACACGATCTCGCTTCGCCTTGATTGCCTTACCCACAATTTCCTCACTGCGTCCGCGCCCAATGCTAAAATTCTGAGGGTCATGTCCATACACATTCGCTGTATCGATAAAATTAATGCCATTGGCCATCGCGTGATGAATAATGTCAATTGCATCACGTTCTTCTGTACGTCCACCAAAATTCATACACCCCAAACACAATGCGCTCACCTTAACGCCCGTACGCCCTAAATTGCGATATTCCATGTGTCGCTCCCTCCAAATATGACCTGTCATCTGATGCGCCGAAAACACTATAACACTCATTTAAAAAAAGTAAAATGACTTTCGCATAATACAAAGTTTGCATTATGCCTGTTTCAGCGTTAAACATATTGCAAGCACAAATGATTAAGATCATCAATCGCTCACACATGAAAATTTCATAATGAATTCAGAACTTTTCAAGGAAAAATTTGCGGATAACGGGTACTATTGATTTAATGTTTAACACACACTTCTGACATAGGTAAATGACTTATGAGCGCAATAAATAACGACACATTTATTCTGGTTGTGGATGACCAGAACACCAACATTGACCTGATAACGCGGATGCTCGCCCGCACAAAGCATAAAGTTATCACAGCATTTGACGGTGTGGAGGCATGCCAAATTTTGCAGGAAATCACCCCGGCGCTCATTTTGTCTGACATCATGATGCCCAACATGGATGGCTATAGCCTACTCAAGGAAGTACGGGCAAATCCATTGCTTGCAAATGTACCGTTTGTGTTTCTTTCCGCAAAGGGCAATGCATTGGATGTTCAACAGGGGATTACATTGGGCGCGGATGATTATCTGGTGAAACCCTTCCGCCCACAAGAATTATTTGAACTGGTAGACCGACACCTTTCCGCACGAGCATAACCTTACCCAAACAGCAACACTAAACCGTTGGTTGTCGCAACTCGCGCAAGCATCATCTTGTGTTTTATGAGTCGCTTTGGTCAGCAACACGGGCTTCAAAGCGTTGTAAAGCCGCCTGTAAACGCTGTTGGCGCAGTGTGGTCGTCAGGTCACCGCGTGTGCGTTCCAAGACCCCGCGCACAATATCAGTTTGACGACGTAATCCATAGGTGAGCGCATCAGGAAAATCAAACGTGACGAGTTGATCGTATATGGCATCCATCCACGCCAACAGACGTTCGGCTTCGTTTGTATCACCTTCATTGCGGCGCAGAATATCGAGAATAAAACGGCGTAATTCGGTGGCGGCTTCGGCTAACCCTTTAAGATAAGTTGCCCCTTCTACCTGCAACGATTGCGGTGTCGGTAGGGTTGTATCGCGGATGATGGCATAAGTCGCAAAGGCTTCCACCACTTCTTTGAGCGCATCCTGTGTGTACCCTGTGTGATACAGGTCAGGATGTCCATCTACCACATTTACCAAATCTTTGGCGGCATCCCGAATCACATCAAGTTTTTCATCAGCCTTTTCCCATTCTCGGCGATGAATCGCACGGATACATTCTGAACAATGCCGAAT
>DAOTXB010000845.1:0-1826 GCA_034435575.1 Anaerolineae bacterium | reverse complement strand
CACAGGCGGTATTCGCGCCAGTAGGCAATGCTCCGGTCAGCGATGAAGACCTCACGCGTATCGCGGAAATTATCGAAACGCGCTTTATTGCACTTGGCTTTGATAGTGTATTCGCCAGTGCCAAATTCGACGGTACGGTTCTGGTAGAATTCACAGGTGAGGCGTTCTTCTCCAGTGTTTTGAGCCAGATCACAACACGTAATTTGCTCGAATTGGTCGATTTTAGCGGGTTAGATGCTGAACAGGTCACCACGTACACTGGTATTCCTATCCAGACAGGAAACAACGGCACCGGTCTGCAACGTCCGGGTGGTGGCGCATTCGAGACAGTTATTGAAAGCGATGACATTGAAAGCGCATCAACGCGCAACACGCCGAATGGTGTGGTCATTGACTTCACCTTGACGGATGAAGCAGGCGAACGCTTTGGTGAATTCACCGCGAACAACATCGGTGAACCCCTTGCGATTGTGCTTGATGGTATAGCCATAAGTGTCCCCACTATTCAGTCAGAAATCACCAATGCTGGTATTATCACGGGCAACTTCAATGAACGCGAAGCGCAAGACCTCGCCTTCCAGCTCAACACAGGGGTATTGCCGGTACCGATTGAGTTCATCAGCGTGACGACGATCAATGAATAGCTAGTGCATCTGTGATTGCAACTAAACTTGGAGGGATGGCTGAGGTCATCCCTTTTTTGATATATGCAAATTCCCAGAATGATGCGCCAGAAGTCCTGGGTAAGCTACAATAGATGGGAAAATACACTTAAGGAGCTTAAACGATGAGTCATGATGAGCACACACCACCTAATGATGATAAAGACGCGCAAACCGCCTCTACAGATATAGAGAACGACGAAAATAGCGAGCAGGATGAAATGGCACGGTTGAACGCCATGATTGAAGCACATACCGATCACCTGATGAGTCATGCCAATGTGGTTGGTGTCGGCGTGGGACTACGGCAGGTCGCGGGTGAATACACCGATGAAAAGGCAATTGTGGTCATGGTCACCAAAAAAATGCCGATTGCCCAGCTCGGTGAGGATGACATCTTGCCGACAGAGATCGAAGATATTCCGATTGATGTGCAAGAAATGGGCATGTTCAGCGCAGGCACCGCCTAAACGATAAGATTAAGCGTCAGTAAGCCGTAGGATTGTGCATCTCGCAATTAGCGACCTCTTGCGCTACATTATGACGTTAATTGTGGTCGTAAATTTGGAGAGATGCCCATGAATAGTCCGAAATCAGTGAGCAGAGCGCTGTTATTGCTCCTCTGCACAATTTTAGCCGCGTGTACATTACCCACCTCAGAAGGTGATGATACGAGTAACATCACAGGTCCACCGACTGTAAGACTTGTCGCGCCATTACCAAATGCCTCCTATAGTGTTGGGGTTGCGGTTATTATCCAAGCATCAATTAGTAATGCTGGTGAAGACCTGAGTCGGGTTGAATTTAGTGTGGATGATACCATCGTCGCCACACAAGCAGACCCGAATCCGAGTGGTGTGCCAACATTTAGCGTCAGTCAATCATGGACGGCGGAAGGCGCGGGACAACACCGCATAGGCGTGATCGCGTTCCGTGAAGATGGCACAGCCAGCAGTCCGGCAGTGGTGACGATCAATGTGGTTGATCCCTCCTCGCTCAGCAACGATGATGATAACGATGATTCTACAACCAACGCCACCGCGACCAACGCAAACGCGCAACAGGCGAACGACGATGATGATAATGGTGATGACACCACCGACGGTAACGATCAACAACAGGCACAGTCTACCGCCCGCCCGACCAACACATCTGAACCGACTG
>DAOTXB010000844.1:0-3823 GCA_034435575.1 Anaerolineae bacterium | reverse complement strand
TGATTGCATTGGACTTACTCCCAGCTTGCGAACTATCATCTACATTATAGAATCACTGCACATGACTTTACATGACAACTCACCTACGACTTAATGATTTAAGGACACAAAATGACCGCTAATTCGCCATTTATCCCTGTTTTCGATGGACACAACGACACTGTATTGCGTTATGAACGTGAAGACGGTTATGATTTCTTCAAGCGTAACGACCGCGGTCACATCGATCTTCCACGCGCAAAAGAGGTGAAGCTCGGCGGTGGTTTCTTCGCCTGCTTTATCCCGTCCCCCCGCGATGAAAGCAAGTCCCGTCCTGTTTTAGCGGATTTTAAGCACAAAGATGGTAGCTTTTTGATGCCGTTTCCAGCACCTATCACGCAGGAATATGCGTTAGGGGTGACAATGAGTTTGATCGTCCATCTCTATCGTATGGAGAAGAAGTCAAATGGTGACTTCACTATTGTGCACGATCATGCCTCGCTCGAACCGTCAATCACAGGGGATACTGTCGCGGCGATCATTCACATCGAAGGGGCAGAAGCCATCGACACCAATTTTTATGCGCTAGAAGTGCTCTATAAAGCAGGATTGCGTTCTTTAGGGCTAGTGTGGAGCCGTCCAACTGCCTTCGGATATGGGGTACCTTTTGGATATCCCAAATCGCCGGATACAGGCGATGGGCTGACCGATGCAGGGATCGCGCTGGTAAAAGCCTGTAACGACCTCGGCATCATGATAGATTTATCCCACTTGAACGAAAAGGGTTTTTGGGATGTTGCCAAACATACGGATGCCCCAATCGTAGCTACCCATTCCAACGTGCATAACATTTGTCCTGTTACGCGAAACTTGACCGATAAACAGTTTGACGCTGTCGCTGAATCCGGCGGGGTGGTCGGGCTAAATTTCTCTATTGGCTTTCTTGACCCCAAAGGACCGGATGCTAAAGACACCACAATTGATGTCATGGTGCAACACATCACATACATGGTAGACCGCATGGGGATTGACCATGTGGCACTCGGGTCAGATTTTGATGGCACCGGCGTACCCTCTGCTATTGGCGATGTCACTGGCTTGCCGAAATTGATCGACGCATTGCGTACTGCTGGCTTTGATGACGGGTCACTTCGCAAAATTGCCTACAAAAATTGGGTGCGCGTATTGGGTGAAACGTGGAAAGATGATGCCTACAGTGCATGAGACAGCCGAATTGACTTCGGTACTCATCAAGTATTTATTTTCAAAGGTAAGAGGTGGCGCGGTGTGGATGTCTATAATTCATAGTGCAATACTATTTGCTGACAGTGTTGCCTAAAACAAGCACATATCTTGCGTATGAGCATAGTGTAACTCCCTCCCTTTTCAAAAACACCCATCATCACGACGGGTGTTTTTGATTCTTGCTTTGTCACTGAGCGAGAAAGGAGGTCACAAAGCGATTGCCTCATGCAAAAGTGGTGTTATTAACGCACTTTGGCGAGACTGCGCTTATAGAATTCGTGAAAATTGTTATTGCTATTCCAGGAAATAAAGTCATAAATAGTGCTGAGTTCACGCACACGCTCGAAGATTTCTTGTTTGATATTATCTTCGCTCAGGCGCTCATCTTCAATGTCATACCACGCGCCAATGCGGAAGTAATCGCGTCCGGCGGCGAATGTGTCTAGCCATTGGTGTAACACATGCGGCGGCGGTAATTTTTCGCTAGAAAGGTGCATGTCATCGACCTGTGCGCCACCCCAGAAGCCCATTAAATATTCTGCATCCAAATTGCTCAAAATGTTATAGAAACTATGGCGGTGGGTGTCGATGGTCAGCTTACCAGCCAGATTTTGCTGGTCAAACCATGCTTCAGAAGCAACGATGAGTTCAACCACAAACGCATTTTCGGTGATCCGTATTTCGATGACTGGATGGCAACGGGTATCTAGTTGATTACGATCTCTCCCCATTGCGCCTTCAATGGTGTGTGCTTGTTGGACTGAACGCATGTAGCTCAGGGTCATCATTTCAGTCTGGAATGGGCATGCACAGGATGAGAAGCCCACTTCTGCTTTGTCGATAACCTGACTATGAAGCTCAATACCCTGTTTACGGAAGTGTGGGTAAAGGGTGCGGTGCAGGGTGGTCAGTTTACGGTGTAAACGCTGTAAACCAACTTCGGTATCTGGCAATTGTGCCTTTGCTTCTAATAAAGCCATATGATCTTCGCGTGTGAAGTAACTCATAATCATGCCCCTGTTATGAACTCGTTTTCTCCTAAAAATATTTTAGCACACAAATTATGGAATAATCAAGCCTTTTTTTATTATTCATCAATGGAGGGGTGTGTTGTTGGCGATTTCATGATAATTTGATGTTGTGTGTGTTGTTTTCGCATACTGTGTGTGCCTACTGCAATATCAATTTATCACATAACGAGGTAGTAAAGAGGGACTTTCATTAAGATGTTCGTAATTATTTCTGAATTTTATTATGATTTATTACAAATGAGTTTGAATCATGGATGAACTTTGTAACTTAAATAGATTTAGGCACTTTTTGGTGCAAATTAAGGGCAATCAGCCACATAATTGCTAATATCATGACAGCAGAAACTGAGAACATATGGATAAAGAAAACCTTATTCGGTCAATTTCTGAAGCTTTCAAGAACGTTCCACGTCCAACGCATAGACAGCTCTTTCGCGTTGGTTGGGAAACTTATGATAGGAAGGACGAAGCCCTCACAGAACTCACTGTTCAACATTGGCAAGTTCTATCTTCTGAGAAAATACAGAAACATAAGAATGGCTTAATGGGACTAGCGCCCGAATGGTTCGTTTTCTTACTACCCGCTTTCTTGATAAGTGATCTGAAGAATTTGGAAGAGACAAATAGCCTTACTGACACAATACAATACTGTATTAAACATCCTATTCTTTTTGAAGAATTTACTGAAGCAGAGGAGATGTTCTTCTTAACTATGGTAATGTTGTTGGATGGTATCCAGTGCCGATCACTAAGTAATTACATGCGCTACCAGGTCAGTCGTGATCTCGATGAGGTGATTTATGATGACTCTAATATTCGAATGGCGATCCAGTATTGGGATAAGAAAGCACGAGAAAAATCTTAACCTTGAGAAAATCACTTCGTTCCAATTTAGGTCACAATCGCGCATAAATAACGACAACGTATTGTAGTTAACCGATCACATCTGGTCTAATCACCTGTCAACATCATTACTACGAAATTGATAACCAAATTCAATAACTCATCATCAATCGTTCCAGACGTGCCACATAATCCACATCCTCAAACGGGTCATAATCCCGCACGATGCGCCGATTAACAAAATGTGCGATTACATCTGTCTTGACCGTCACCAGTCCCTGTGACAATTCCCATTCTGCTTCGTCAAGCAAAAACGTCGCCTGTGCGATATGCGATAATGAATCCACCACCCGCCGGATGTGTGCCTGTGCGGTTGCGCCTGCCGGATCACGTAAGAGGGTCTCTAACCGTGTCAGCGTCAATTCCAGCGTATCCTGCACAATAGCCACATAGGGCATGAGCGTATCTTGCGTGATGCTATCCAGCAAACCATGAATATATGCGCCGAACGGTTCGTGCAGACGATACCGCGCACAATCACGCAAGACCTGCACACACAACACATTATGCGTGCCCTCCCAGCTTTCTAGCACGACCATGTCACGATACAAGCGGGGCAAAATGCTAAATGATTCAATCGCGCCGTTCCCGCCCAATACCTCAATCGCCCGATGAATCGATTCGTTGGCGCGGATACTCGTGATGTATTTGTTCATGTTGACCAG
>DAOTXB010000843.1:0-4507 GCA_034435575.1 Anaerolineae bacterium | reverse complement strand
TCACCGCAAACAGAGCGCACCTGCTCACGGTGATGATTACACCTATTCGCCCTCACGCGTCCACACCAAACCATCATTATCCGTTCGGGGTATATAAAAATGGTCAGAACGACTGTTGGTTCTGACCATCGTCAATGACTAACTACGTGTCCAGCTCCCACCAAATGAATCGGATATAGTATCTGTCAAAATATCGTAAGTGTAGCTGAGAGGGAAGGGTCCAAAACTAGTTGCCTCAGGATTAGAACAAACAAATGTCACGGTGGTGTTTAATACCCCTGCATCGTCCAGAGTACCCGTTGTCGTTCCTGTGCTTGCAAACTCTGTTGATCCATCCTCGGAACAGGCACTCGCCCCCGGATCAATATAAACAACATCAAAGGTATCATCGCTAATCTGTGTTATCGCAAGTGTTGGAATACTACCATCTGGATCAGCAGAGGCACTCCAATTGCCGACAAATCCGTTATTTGAAATAGTAATCGCTTCTTCGCTGGCGGAGTCGGCGATAACGATGGTCTCCTCTAAAGATGCTGTCGGCATGGTGATTACAGCCTCTTCTACATAGGGCTGTGGCGGTTCTGGCGCCCCCACCGCCTTCAAATCACTATCGATGGGAACAATCGTAAAGGCACCTGCTGGCACAACCTGTGTGTCATCAAATGCAGTCACTACAGCGCGCCCTTCTAAGACTGCAATGGTGAGCACATTACCGGCTTCTGACTGTAAAAGCACAGTAGAACCAAGTTGAACCGTGACTTCGTTGACGGTGAGTTCAATCGTCCCAACTCCCTGTGGCGTTTGTACGAGAAGACCGCTATCGGGCGCTTCATTACATTGACTATCACCGACACCCGTAGAGAGGTAAAAGGATTGCATGGGGGTTGCTGTAGACGTTCCAGCAAAATCATCAGGCACAATCGCTAATGTCGACAAATCGCCGTCAATATCTAATAAGGATGCAAATACCCACCCCTGAATATCGTCACCCTGAAAATATGTCCAATCGCTAGCCTCGTTGCGTCCGAGAAGTTCAACACCGTCACCTGTCGCTAATCCGCCAAGAATGCTAGCAGAGGTGGATGATCCATCGCGCACATTAATCCCGCCGTTTGCTGTTGCCGTCAATGTTGCAGATTGTCCATTTTCAATATCAACATCCCCAAACATGATAAATGTTACATTTTGCCCTGGAATGCTGTTTGGGATATTCGCTTGAATACGCATTAAGGCAATGCCCCATGTATCTGGTAACTGCATACCACTGGTGCGAATAGATTGTATCGTTGTGATTGGTGTAATATCGCCCGGCGCTTCCCATTGAATGTCGGCATCTTCGAGAGCAGTTATGGCAACTTCAACGTTGCCATAACAGACCTCATTCCGCGCTGTGTCTGTACACATATTGTCCAGCAATTCAACCGCGGTTTGTACCAACTCAGGGCAGGTATCCTGTGCCATCACAGGCATAATAGTCATAAAACAAAATATGATCATCCACCATGTACGCTTCATTGTTATTGATCCTTGAATATATTTGTGATACATAAAATATAACATAAGACCAAATACATATGCGCGAATATGGTGGACATTGTTCGTTAAACTTATGTGTTTCTACTCACTTCTTGTCCACACCAGACCATCATTATCCGTCAACGTATCCGCAGAGTCGTCATAGGTATAACTCAGTGTCGTGCCTGCAAACGTGGTGTTATCCGGGTCATCACAGGAGAAATCCATCGTCACCGTAATTGTGGAATCGTTCAGTGTGCCCGTGCCCTCGCCATAAATCGAATGCTCTAAAGGCGGGTTACAGGCACTCGCGCCATCATCGAACAGGCTGACAAAGGTGCCGTTGTCTTCATAGACCTCTATAACTAGGGTCATGAGGCTTCCATCACCGTCAATGGTCGTCCACACACCGGCTGGACTCCGGTTTGCCATGACAATCGTCTCTTCGTCCACCGGATCAGCAATCGCAATCGATTCATCCAGCCCGACAATTGGAAGATGATTGACACGATCCTGTTCATAGGCTTCCGGGAATATCGGTTCACTGGAAGCGCGTAATTCCTCGTCGATCAGCACATATGAAAATGCACCGGCAGGGATTACTCGGGTCGTGTTAAAGGCGGTCATGGTCGCTTCACCTTCCAGCACATATATCCAGAAAGCATGCCCGCGTTCGGCTTGCATAAATACGGTGGAACCGAGCTGAATGTTGACTTCATTCATGGTGAGTTCAATCGTACCCACGCCTTCCGGTGTTTGTACCAGAATGCCACTATCCGGCGCTTCGTTACAGGCGCTATCACCAATTCCAGTGGAGAAATAAAAAGCCTGGGTAGGCGGCACTGCGTCGATCTCAGAATAGTCATCCGGTAAGATGTTCAAGGTTTCGATGTCACCGTCGATAATCAGCAAGGGTGCGGAAATCCAACCAACCGCGCCGTCTGTGGCGAAGTAGACCCAGTCGCTGGTTTCATTGCGTCCCACAAGATCAACCACATCACCGGATTCCAGACCGCTGATGATGCTCGCGGTGGGTGAAGCGCCATCGCGCACATTGATCTCACCCGTAGCGCTCGCCGTCAGGATAGCATTCTGGTTATAGTCAATGCTGGTGTCTCCGAATAGCAGAAACGTTACATTTTGTCCGGGGAGTGTATCCGGCAAGTTGGCTTGAATCCGCATCAGTGCCAATCCCCAGACATCGGGCACTTGCATCGGGCTGGTGCGAATTTTTTGGATATTGGTGATGGATGCAATATCCCCGGGCGCTTGCCACGTAATCGGCGCGTCGTTGAGCGCTGTCAGCGAGACACTATCGTTGCCATAGCAAATTTCGTTCCGTCCCGTGTCGACACAAAATTGATCGAGACGATCCACAGCAGATTCAACCAGTTGTGGGCATGTTTCCTGTGCGATAACTGGCATGATGCTGAATAAACAAAGTACACCTAACCACCATAGCTTTTTCATCGGATTGACCCCCTATGACAATTCACTTTTGAATCACTATAACATATTTGCACATTGCATCTGCGCTATGTTTTTCATCGTTTTTAAAATTTTGTTTTTCAGCGGTATTGTTGTTGGCGGTGTGGTTTGTCCTTATATAAAAGTTTTCTTTATATATGTCTTTTTATAAAGATAGTATCAGTAGTAGGGGGTGTTCAAATGTGCAAAACTCGGGAAAACGCCTGTTCTAATGGGATATATTTCGCAACCGCCCCGCACCATAACCCAAGTCAAGGGCTATTTAACCCAATGCAAATAGTTCAGTTGGGATACATGGGATAAAAGTTTTGAACAGCCTGTGTCGATAAGTTTTGAACAGTTTACACCCCTGTAGAAAGTTTTGAACAGTTTGAACAAGTTATGAACAGGTTGTAGAAAGTTTTGAACATGGTTTGTTTAAAGTTTTATACATAATTTCCAAGTGACATAACACTTAATGGGGATATATGGCGATTTGCTTGGGATAAATTTGACTCCGCAGAATCGCTTATCCCAAGTTTTTTGGGATAAAATTGGGTTATATCGCAAGAATCACTTATCCCAAGTATCCCAAGTGATTTTGCATTTGGGATATAGTAACTGGAGTCATTAGGTGATGGTATCGCGCCCAATATGTGTTCCTGCAATAACTCAGGGCATGCCTCCCTTTTGTATCATCGCCGGGCTTGTTATGATGATGCACCGATACCCCGTCTTAATTTTAGGAGTAAGCTTTGCCTCAATTTGACCTGATTTGTATGGGACGCAGTTCCCTTGATTTGTTTTCGGATACGCTCGGTGCGCGCTTTGCAGATGTGACCGGCTTCAAGGCATTTGTAGGAGGAAGCCCGACGAATGTGTGTGTTATGGCAGGGAGACTCGGTTTAAAAACGGCGATGTTGACCGGATTGGGTGACGATTACACGCGAGATTTAATCCTCAAATTTCTGCATGAAGAAGGGGTGGCGACGGATTATATTGCGCTCAAAAAAGGGATGCAGACCAATACGGTGATGGTGGCGCTCCAACCGCCTGATGAGATGCAATTTGTTGCGTTACATGCCAATAATGCTGATCTTGCGCTGACGATTGATGATATGTTGAAGGCACCCTTGAGCGATACACGGGCGCTATTGTTCAGTGGCATGGCGTTGTTGGCGGAACCAAGCCGGAGCGCCACGCAATATGCGATTGAAACTGCACGTCATCATGGTGCGTTGATCGTGATGGATCTCGATTATCGTGCGCCGATGTGGGCGGATGTGCGTGTTTATGGCGTGACAACGCGCCTCACATTGTCGCTTGTAGACATCGTCACGGGGACTGATGTGGAAGTCTGTGCCGCAAGTGGGACGGAATCGCTGGAAGATGCGGTACAGATTTTGCTCAAACGGGTGCATCAAGCGGTGATTGTTAAAAAGGGCGCAGAAGGCGCGACAGTCTACACAAAAGACGGCACAGTGATTGATGTGCCCGCGTTCAGCGTGGAGGTGGTTAATTTTCT
>DAOTXB010000842.1:0-5093 GCA_034435575.1 Anaerolineae bacterium | reverse complement strand
GTCTGGCTTTGTTCAATGGCTTGGTTCACTCCGGCAACGAGTAAATCTTGCAAATCTTCTACCCATTCTTCTTCGTCAGTGTCGATCACATCAGGATTCATCGTGATGGATTGAATCCGTTGGTGTCCGGTAATCACGATTGTTAACGCGCCACCACCAACCGATACTTCCACAGTTTCGGTTTCCAGCGCGGTCTGTGCTTCCATCATATCTTGTTGCATCTTCTGGAGTTGTTTCAGCATCCCAGCCTGACCGCCGGACATGCCACCCATACCACCTTTACGCTTTGCCATAAGTTTATCTCCTTATTGTAGATTTTAGGGTATTGTAAGTTCTAGGATGTATTGCACGAGTGTCTTCATTATAGCGTATGTACTAAATGCACCGTAATTACGACTCAGACGGCGCATCATCGTCGTCTCTTTTGACGCGCCCACCCAGTTCAATCGCGGTTTGAATCAATGGATCATCAATTTCTGAATCCTCGCGTTCAACTGCGCCTTCTTGTGGCATGGAGGGCAATTCCGCCACCAGCATTAATTGTACACGCATCGGAATCTTGTGAATCTGCTTGAGCGCGTGTTCGACAATTGCCACTTTTTCCGGAAAGTTCAGGCGTTCAAAGTAGAATTTTTCGTTAGTGCAAATATAAACCACATTGCCATCCACCCGTTGCACACGGAATTTTTCCACGACAGGCGGGGCGCTCTGGTTCAACTTGTAGAGCACACGCAACATATCGTTCCATTTTTGATGAATAATCATCGCCGGAAGCACAGGCGGTTCACCGATCTTCATCGGTTCAGTTGGTTCATCGGATGGAGGAACTGTCGATTGATCTGTATTTACCGCCGCCCCCCCGGCAGGTATCGCTCCTTGTGATACGAAGTTCACCTGTGGCGCAGAAACCATTTGCGGTTCAGGGTTACGCAGACTATCAATCAGCGCTAATTCTAAGGAAAGCTGTGGTTGCCACCCGCCTCGATAAGCATTCACCGCGTCGTTAAAGTTGCGAACAGCTTTCAGCAATACGCCACGAGAAATGATGTTTGCCTGACGCTCAAACATTTCTTTGTCTTCAGCAGAGGCTTCGATCAAATCCACGCTAGATGTTTGGGTCAATAACAGGAAGCGGAGGTGTTCAACCACCTGTTGACCAAACTGCTTGGGGTCACTGCCGGAATCAACGGCGGCGTTGATAATATGTAGCCCGCGTGGAATATCTTCATCCACAATCGCATCCACAAGATCACGCACAGCGCGGGTATTGGCAGTGCCGAGAATACGTTGCGCCACGTCGAGTGTAATCGCTTCTTCAGGGTCGCTGACAATTTGATCGAGCAGGCTGATACTATCGCGCACACTACCCGTACCCTGCCTGGCGATCAGTTCGAGCGCATCACGGGCGATGGTTAACCCTTCATTTTCCGCGATCATCTGCAAACGATCCGCAACCTGCAACATCGAAACACGCCGGAACTCAAATTGTAAGCATCGACTCTTGATCGTCGCCGGTACTTTGTCAATTTCGGTGGTCGCCAACACAAAAATGGCATGGTCGGGCGGTTCTTCCAGGGTCTTCAGCAATGCATCGAAGGCACTGCCACTAAAACGATGAACCTCATCTATAATGTAGACCTTGTAGCGCCCTTCGCCCGGCGTAAAGGCGATCTTATCGCGCAGATCGCGCACATCATCCACGCCCGTATGGGTCGCCGCGTCAATCTCGATCAGATCGAGGTAGCGCCCTTCGTTGACCGCGATACACGCCGGACAATCGTTACAGGGGTGTGTTTCTGCGTCCTCGTTCTGGCAATTGACCGCTTTTGCCAATAAACGCGCTGTCGTTGTTTTCCCCGTACCGCGCGGTCCACTAAAAAGATACGCGTGACGAATGCGTCCGGTTTTGAGTGAATTTCTGAGTGTTCGTGTAATGTGTTCTTGACCGACCACATCATCAAAATAGATGGGTCGCCATTTGAGGTAAAGTGCTTGTTCGGGCAACAGTCATAATCTCCCTACAATGTGCCTTCAGTCTATCATCTCGCCCACACACAGGCAACAGTAAAGCCGGACTCAAATGGGATTCAAACGTGAAAGTGCTAAGCCGCGTCTGGACTATTCCGGCTGGTGATCCAGATACGATTATGTTGATTATCGCCGATAAGCGTAAAGGTACGGTGTTTTTGACGGCGGGCATCATTTTCATCTAACCAGAAGCTCAACGTGCGTGCCTTCAACCCCGCCAGATATTCTAGCGCCGCCAGCACATGCGAACACCCGACTCCGTTATGCTTTGCCCATTCACAGGTACAGGTGGCATAGACCACACCCGCATCATTGAACTTGACCGTCACCTCATAATACGATTCAGGATGTGTTTCACTCTCTACGATGACCGTCTGTGCATCCACACGACGCGCACGGAGAGTCCGGCTTTCTGATTGGAGCTTTTTGATATATTTTGGGATCATGCTTCGACTCCTAAAACCGAATTTATGTTCTGTATTTATTTTCGCATAGTTGTATAAGAATAACGTTAGAACAGGGGGAAATAGCGCTTATGTTCTTCACTTTCTGGTACGCTAACGAAGCACGCATCATCGAAAAGATTTAAGGAGACATTATCATGCGTATCAACGTCTATCTTTCTGGCGAAATTCATTCAGATTGGCGCGAACAGATCACGCAAGGAATCGCGGAACATGACCTGCCCATCGACCTATACACGCCTATCGTCACCCATGCCGCCAGTGATAACGTCGGCGTGGACATTCTCGGCGCGGAGGATAAGCCGTTCTGGAAAGATCATAAAGCCGCACTCATCAACAGTGTACGGATCAAAACGGGAATCGAAAAAGCTGATGTGGTCGTGGTCAAATTCGGCGATAAATATCGCCAGTGGAACGCCGCTTTTGAAGCCGGTTACGCCAGCGCTAAAGGCAAGCACCTGATTACGATCCACGCCGACGACCTGACGCACGCGCTCAAAGAAGTCGATGCGAGCGCCATCGCCGTCACCCAAACACCGGAGCAAGTGGTCGAAATCTTAAAGTACATCACCACGCAGAAATAACAGCACAATCTTGACGATGAAAGCAGACAGATGATGACACGGAAAGTTTTCTGGGAAGCGCCCTATCAAACCACATTAGACACTATAATTTCCGGCGTAGATAGTAATCAAGTCAAGATGAATGAGACCATTTTCTATCCGTTTGCGGGTGGGCAGGAGCGCGATACCGGCACTATCGGCGGGTTCGAGGTCAAGGACGTTCTCAAGCAGGGGACAGACTTGCAGTATATTTTGCCGGATGACCATACGCTACAGACAGGCGATACAGTGACCATTAAAATCGATGCTGAACGCCGTTATAAGCTGATGCGGTTGCACTTCGCGGCGGAAATTGTGCTAGAGCTTGCCACGCAAAATTTGCCTAGGATCATCAAAATTGGCGCACACATCGCTGAGAGTAAAGCGCGGATTGACTTTTTGTGGGAAAATAATATCGCCTCTGCCTTCCCTATGCTGACTGAAAAAGCACACAACATCATCAACGCCAATTATCCCATCGTGAGCGCGTTCAGTGACCGTGACAATGAGCGACGCTATTGGGAGATCGAAGGCTTTGCACGGGTCGCCTGTGGTGGAACGCACATTAAGCACACCGACGAAGTGGGCGACTTACGGCTTAAGCGCAAAAACATTGGCAAAGGCAAGGAGCGCATCGAAATCACGGTTGATGCGCGTCCGGTGCCTCAAAATGTCACATCTAACTGAATAAACACATAGCTCAGGAGGCATCTTATGGATGACATGCAACTTCTTATTGATCTTCACAAAAATGCCATGCGTCAGGGACCAGGTGGTGACGACGAGACACGTCTAGCAGTAACGCTCTCTAAACTCAAAGGCAAGCCTAATCTCAGGATTGCCGATATTGGGTGCGGAACCGGGGCTTCAACGCTCATCCTAGCGAAAGAGCTGAACGCACATATCACCGCTGTTGATTTTCTGCCGGAGTTCCTAGAAAAGCTGGAGCTTTATGCTACCAAGGCAGGTGTTGCGGATCGGATCACAACACTTGCACAATCCATGGAAGACCTCCCGTTTAAGCAAGCAGAGCTGGATGCCATCTGGTCTGAAGGTGCGATCTACAATATGGGCTTTGAAGCCGGAGTTACGGCATGGAAACCCTTCTTAAAACCGGGTGGTATATTGGCAGTTTCAGAACTCACATGGCTCACCGATGATCGCCCGGCAGACCTTGACGCACACTGGAATGCAGAATATCCCGAAGTGGATAGAGCCTCGTCCAAGATGGCTGTTCTAGAAAAACACGGCTTCTCGCCTTTGGGATATTTTGTACTATCGGAGCACTGCTGGTTGGACAATTACTATCGCCCCATGCAACAACGGTTCGACGAATTTCTTCACACTCACGATCATTCAGATGCCGCTAAAGCCATCGTTGCTAGCGAGGAAGCTGAAATTAGTCTGTATGAGCAAAACCGGACGTTCGTCAGTTACGGCTACTACATCGCACAAAAGCTAGCTGATTGATAAAAAAGCCACTACCACACTACTGAGTAAACGAGAAAACGATTAGGAAACCTTAGACGAAATCCTAAGATCACGACAATTGAACGTATACCCGATAAATATGGTTTTCCGTTTTCCAGAACGCCATCCATCTATACAATAAACGTGTTGCTAAAACGTCACGTCCAGCTGAATAAATGCAAAGCCCATTACCCCGATGAACAACAGAATCAGACCACCATAGACCAACAACCCGCGCAAGACAGTGCCTTCATCCCCGCCCATACCAACCGTACTTGCACCGACCATGATCTTCGCCGGAGCCAGCAGGCTCGCAATCGCCGCCGATGCCGTTTGAATGCCCAATACAAGGGGGACACTCAACCCGAGTAAGGCGGCAGTGTCCATCTGTAAATTGGAAAAAACCGCGTTGGAGTTAGTGTTGCTCCCCGTCATAAACGCCCCCAACGCACCAATCATCGTGGAGACAAAGGCGAATAAATCTGCGCTGACGGCATTACTCAACCACTCCGCGAGGGTGCGCGTCATG
>DAOTXB010000841.1:0-2165 GCA_034435575.1 Anaerolineae bacterium | reverse complement strand
GGTGACCAATGCTTGCGGTTACGGGCATTGGTGAGGAGATGGGAATGGTAGAGTAAATTTTTAATAATCATTTCAAATTACACATATTTCATAGTTTTGCGTTCAAGATTTCTGTCAATTTATCATAAAATTTGGAGATGGTTTCTTGAAATCCGAGGGCATTGTAGACCAATATTCCATTATTCATCTCTATTAGAGTTATATCGCGCGATTGTGCTACGGATTGGCGTATATCCTTTTCAGTGACATCAATCTTGACAAGCCTAGTATTGTTCGACGAGAGTAATGTCAGATCATCATACCAACCATTTTTATGTTTATGATATCGAAATGAGTAATCGTTTGGACGTAAATAGTCAAGCGGATTAGAAAGTCCTTTAACTTTCAATGATTTTTTTGTAAAAAATTCGAGCTCTTTCAATAATTGTTGAACATTGTTGAATGCATTATCTCCGAAGTAGGCTATGTTATAGTGTTTGATCTGCGAAGGCATATATAATAGCATATTCTCTTTAATTGTTGGGAACAGAGGTCGATTATCGTTAAAAGAATCTCCTCGAAAATCAAGAAATGTACCGACATTAGTAAAATTATTTCCGACTCGTGGTGCAGTCTGCTCTATCTTTATGATGGTATCTGCTTCCATATATGTGTCCAGAAATGTGCTTATTTGTGATGAAGTTAGTGCAGTTCCAGGCACCTGACATCCTATCTTATCAATAATATTAGTGATACTTTCCACCCCACCATCTGGATATCTCACCTTCTCGTAATATTTACTTTTCACGCACTTTATACAGTGAACACCTTCATATAACCCAGTATCCACTATATCGAGGAATAATTGCTTTATATCCTCTATAGATTGAAAGCCTTCAATAACGATATTTAAATAATTTCCCATTTCTACTCCTTTTAATTCTATTTCATTGAAGGAGAAGCTGTAAAAATTTACAACCTCTCCTTATCACTTTATCCTAATCCGTGACGACTTAAGAATTCTCTAATTAATCTGTCAGCTGTGCCTCTGGCACTTTGAGATAATAGGTTAGTTTCGACTACTTGTATGGTATGTCCGTCAATACGTACTGCTCCTCTATCTGATTGTGTATTATGATGTAGTATACCGTTATTAACCCTGTAAGTTCCCTCAACAGCTCCTCCATTACGTATATAAAGCTCAAGCCTTTGGATATTGAAGTGTGGAGTTACACTTTCAAATTTTTCACGCGTATGTGATATGTCGGCTTCATTTTGATTTTTGACTTCAATGGCTATATAGGTATTACTTGTCGTTTGTATCAATGCTTCTGGAAGTTGAGTCGTACCCGTTACTCTGGCTATTTCAGCTTCACTTAAGTAATGACTACCACCTAACGTATTGACATTACTACGTTCTAGAACGCTAAGAATGACCTGAATCTCATCAGGCATATTATCAGATAACCTACGTGCTAAATCATCAATACCGTTAGAACCCGTTGCGAATGTATTACTACTATCAACCGGTCCCGTATCAGGGAACGGCAACCGCAAAATCGGATTTATGATTGGTGGCACCAATGGCAACAGATGCGAGAACGGCGGTTGTCCAGGGAATGTCAGGATGCTTTGATCTGGAACAACTGGCGGTATAAACGGTAGCCTCAGCACCTGATCGATAGGTAATCTGCCCGGAAATGGTACAGGACTGAGCAGATCACGGACGGTTTCACTGGTATCTCTCACCTGTTCAACAACATCATGACATCTACGCTCGAATTCTTCATCTTTCAGTTGTGATATGACATATTGAGTGGCTAAGTGTAAAGCGAAACCTAAGGCAAGTGCCGCTAATAGCATACCGATCACGGTGGAAAGAGAAACACTCCCGACCACAGAGATAATGTACATTGCCGCTCTAACAAGCGCGGGGGTAGCCGCCTCAATTATCATCCCACTCGGGTCAGTGTGCATGATCGGGTTGCCGTGGACATAGCTATAGCCGTTGAGCGACATTGGCGTGTCGTGCATCCCTTCAAATGGGTCGCGCGCGGTGAAGATGCCCAGCGTAAAATACGAGCGGAGACAGTCGCCCATCTCCGCTAGTGTGATTATGCAATTGTCGTGGGGAAAATCACCCCGTTTTTAAGCCCCTCTTTTCCGCGCCCTCGTGGAGCACACGC
>DAOTXB010000840.1:0-2295 GCA_034435575.1 Anaerolineae bacterium | reverse complement strand
ACACCGGATTGGGCACGGGAACCGGGTGTAGACCTCGAAGAAGTCGGACCACCGGCTGATAATCAGGACTTTGTCAATTTCCTGACCGCGCTGTTGGAACGCTATCCGGGACAAATCCATGCGCTTGAGGTCTGGAATGAGCAAAACATTGACCGTGAATGGACGGCGGCAGATGGCTTGAGTGCCGCCAACTATGTAGATATGCTCCGCGAAGCCTATATTGCGATCAAAGACATTGATCCCGGAATCATTGTGATTAGTGGTGCGCTTTCGCCAACAGGTGGCTTTGTTGATCCGAATACGGGCGTGGTCGGTGCAATTGACGATTTCGACTTTATGGATCAGTTGATTGATGCCGGTATGTTGAGTTATACGGATTGTGTCGGCGCACATCATAATGGTTATAACATCAGCCCGAGTGTGACATGGGATAACGTGCCGAATGATCCTGATGCTACCTTTAGAGGTCCGTTCGATAATCCGCATCATAGCTGGAGTTTCCGCAGTACATTACAAACTTACGCCAATAAGATTCGTCTCGCTGGTGGCGATCAACGCTTATGTGTAACCGAGTTTGGTTGGCCCGTGACTGAAGACATCGGCGGTACACCAGCCGGATTTGGTTTTGCGGATGATAACACGCTGGAAGAACAGGCAGAATGGATGATCGAAGCGATTGATAACATGATTGAGTGGGATATTGTGTGGATTGCTTCTATCTGGAACTTGAACTATGGCGCTCAGGCGGGCTGGGACCCGAACAGCGACAACACACCGTACTCTATCATTGGACCTGACTTCGCCCGACGACCTGCATTTGATGCTATCGTCGCGTGGACGAGTGAACGCTAAGGGTAAATTTCACCGTTATGGTGCTTCTTAAGCAAAAACAGGTCAGGGCGTTGGCTCTGACCTTCGTTTTCCTCACATGCAGTATCGCAAGTGGTATTTTCATCGTCCGTACACTGGTAGACACGATGGAAGATAGTCTGCCCCCCGGTCTGGTGGCATTCATGTTCCCGGATCGTGACCGTGACCCGTTCCGTGCCGATGCTGTGACCGATCCCGCGTACAATGCATTAACCTATGGCGTACAGGCATTTTTGTGGTGGGATACTGGCTTTGGTGGTGTGCATATGGACTGGGTGGATTTGATGTCGTTTACTCATATCAAGCAAACGTTCGCGTGGCAGGATATTGAGCCAAATCAGGATGAATGGCATTTTGAGAACGGCGATCGTATTCTGGATGAAGCAGATCGCCGTGGCTTGCATGTGATCGCCCGATTGAGCGATTCACCGGATTGGTCACACCCCTCTCTGCCATCATCGGATGAAACAGATTTATTCATTGATGCACCGCCGGATAATCTTGACGATTGGGCAAATTATTGTGGGCGTGTCGCAGAACGTTATGCTGGACGGATGGCGGGCTATCAAATCTGGAATGAGCCGAACCTCACGCGTGAATGGGGTGGTGAGCCACCGGACGCAAGCGGTTATGTCGATCTTTTGCAGGTCTGTAGCGAGGCGATTCGTGCGGTTGATCCTGAAGCGATCATCATCTCTGCTGGATTGTCTCCGACGGGTGATAATAATGTGCGTGCCCGCCGTGATGATATTTTTTTGCAAGAGATGTACGACGCGGGATTTGCTGACTATGTGGATGTGGTCGGTGTGCATGCGCCCGGATACGCCCCGCCTTCGTATGGGCCTGATGATGCAGAAGCGGATGGTCGGGGACGGTGGGCGACATTTCGGCGTGTGGAGGATTTGCGTAAAATCATGATCCGCAATGATGATGAAGCTACACAGATCGCGATTCTTGAAATTGGCTATACCACAGACCCCCGCCCGGAGAGTTTAAACGCATGGTTTGCTGTTGATGAAGCCACACAGGCACAATATCTGGTGGAGGCATATACATATGCGGCAGAAAATTGGCGACCATGGGTTGGTCTGATGAGTGCAATCTATATTCCGCGTCCCTCATGGACACCTGATAACGAACAATATTGGTGGGCGATTACCGACCCGGAAATGGTCGAAATTCGTCCCGCATTTGCGGCACTTGCACAGATGCCCAAATATTGTGGCGACATTATTATTCCGCTACGTTCACCGGAGGAGTCAGCCGTTGCCCTCGAATCCAACCCTTGCGATTAGCTTATTCTTTCACCTTTCAGCCACGGTTATCTGGATTGGTGGTTTGCTCATCACCACACTGCTTGTCTGGCCAGAAGTCCGGCGTGTATTGGTGGATCAACCCGCGCTCTATAATCTATTGAACCGTCTG
>DAOTXB010000839.1:0-12834 GCA_034435575.1 Anaerolineae bacterium | reverse complement strand
ATCATCAGCGTTCTGCGCCGTGAGTGTCAACACGGGCACGCTCAACAAAAGCAATACAGCAAAAAGCGCCCGACTCATCTTTTTTGTCATGGGTGGATGTTTTCCTATTACGCATTCGTCATATATACAATAGAGGCACGATTAGCTGTTCGTGCCCCTCTAACTTATCAATTGATGTAAGTTTGCTGTGTGTTTACAACTCACTCAGCAATTTGATTTTCATTTCTTCAACACGCTCAGTTGCATTCTGCAACCGGATACGCCACCACATGAGCATAATCGGCACCAGGGTTGCCCAGATAACGATGTTGGGAACGAGCGCCGCGACCACACCTGCCGTCGCTTCAAACGTACCTTCTGCATTTTGCGGGCTAGGTCCGATCACCGCCGGATGAATTGTATCCGGGCGAATACGAATGATGACTAAGGTTAGGATTACGGTTGTGATAGCTAAAATGCCATAAACCGAGGCAAAGCGTCGACGCGTATCAGGATTTTCGATCCCACCACGAAGCATTAAATAAGCGGCATAGGTCAGCGCCATAATTGCCGCGCTCGTCAACCGTGGGTCCCACACCCACCACGTATTCCAGATCGGACGCATCCACGCAGTACCCGTTGCCAGATTCACCAGCGACAACATCAGCCCGACTTCCACACCAGCCAGCGCCATCGTGTCCCATTTGACCTTGCGGGTGCGTAAATACATTATCCCACCGACCACAGTCGCGCCAAACGCCACAAATGCGCCGAAGAACGACGGCATGTGAATGTAAAATAGGCGTTGTACATTCCCCTGGTCAATATCTGTGCCAGCATAACCCAGCGCGAGATATAATCCGCCCAATACCAGCACAATTGTTAAGGCGGTTAAGGTGAGCAAACTACGCGATGCGTTATTGCTTGCTTCTTCCGGCATATCTTCAACCGGCATCTTTACATTTATGTCTTGGACTGCACTCATTATCAATAAACCTGCCAAAATATACATAAAGTTGTGAATATTTTAACAATCAAAATCTGAAATTGCCACTATATAATGCCCATCTACGTCGTTAATATCTAATAAGTATTTTCTGCTAACCAACCCGCAATTTGTTCAGGGCTTGTGATGACATCATGCGATGGTTGTATGGTGTTATCACGCTTGATCTGTATCGCCTGCATATTGAGCGATTTCGCCGCTTGTACGGTGTGCAGACGATCATCCACGATCAAACAATTTTCCGGCGCAACCCCGCTCATTTGTGGAGCGTAGCGCAAAAACGTTACGTCTTTATTATAAGTTCCAGTATTCTCCGGTGAGATAATTGCCCCTTTGAAGTAGGCATACACCCCGCCACCGATGAGCGTTCCGCGTGCCTGTTCAATCAACGCATGGCTCACCACCCCCAGTACATACCCCTCATCGAACAAACGCTTCAGCACAGATTTGGTTGAATCGGGATAAAATCCATCACATTCTCTTGTGATTAGTCCGGGCAGTTCACGCGATGCCCTAATAAGTTCATCCTTAGGTGGTTCAGGAATATGTGTAAGCCGGAACATTGCCCGCGTGGTACGAAAAAAGCCTTCATACATATGCGCGATTCCGTCATCGCCACCAAGATCAAGATCAGCATAATAACTATCCCAATCAGCGACGATCTTCCGGTTAGATTCTGCCCATTTTTCCGGTTCCCCACCATAACGTTCTGCCAGAAGTCGCCCCATGACCACGCTATAACACGGGTGGAGCTTTATGCCATCTACCAGCGTGCCATGCAGATCAAAGAAAATGTGCGTAATCGCCATCCGTACTATTCCATACGCGCCTGTATGTTAATCAGGAAGTCCGCAGGTTCACCGCCCATTTCTGGCACGCGAATGTTATACGGTGCGCTTTCTCTTGGGTCGAGCGTGGTTGTTTCTAATGGCATAAATCCTGCCGCGACAACCCCATTTTCATCGTCAAAGACCGTAATGATAACCAGCGCATCTTCAACTGTGGATGTTCCTGTATTTGTAACCGTACCCGTGACGATCAGATGCCCTTCCTGTGAGCGCGTCGGTGTATTTGTCCAGTTAAGGTCTGGCGCGGTGACCACATCGCCGATGACCGCTTCGCCCGCACCCAGCTCAAGCACATAGCGGACAGCACCTGCTGGTTGATCAAAACGAAGCGCAAACGGTGCAAACTCACCGGGGTGCAAGGCATACCCCATCACCGTGTCAATTGCAGAGGCAATGCCATTATCAGCACCATCATATAATCCCGCCGCCACAGTAATCCCAGAAAGTGTTTGTACGGTATGATTGAGCACTTCACCGGTGATGAAAAACACACCGGATGGAGTCCACCATGAGCGCACATCACGGATCGATAAATCTGCACGCGCCGTAGCGGTAAAGGTCATTAACCCTGTCTCCGCTAATTCTGATGTGGGGTCAAGCCTAAATGTGTTGACGATTTGGACTAAATCTTGCATACGTGTCGGGTCATCAGCAGAAACCACCATATCTACTACACCAAACAAATCCTCTGTCTGTACGATAAATGTATTCAGTTGTTCGGCTTCACCAGCAAATGTTTCACGCAAGCCAGTTAAGCGCCAGCTTCCATCATCCATCTGTTGACGATCCTGTTCACTGTAACGGGATAAATCACCACGTAAGTCTGATTGATAACGATTTACAAAATCGATCAAATCCCCATCATATGCCACGCGCCCAACAATCGCCGTGACCACCGGAGAAAGTTGACCAGGTGGTGTAAACGATGCTGAAGCGAGTTCTGTGGTGTTTTGTGTATACGCTGACCATGTTCGGGGCACACTGATGTTAAACCCACCCGAAGGATGTGTGTATGTCAACGGTGATAGGTCTGCCGGTAAGGGCGTAGGGGCAAAAACCACCGCTCCACCATTTCCTGTACAAGCACCTATTAAACCAGCACATATCAACATCACGAATGCCCATACATGCACACGCGGATTAGGATTAGTCGCGTTTTGCCGCGTCCCCATAGACATTCTCCTGTTGATCGGCACGACGGCGGTACAGCCATGTTAAATGTGCCAGAAAATCTTTTCCGGAATCGTCGAATTTTTCCTCTTCAAACCGCCATTGCCAGTTACCACCCTGTTTGCCCGGCGTGTTCATACGTGTGTCTTCGCCATAGCCCAGAATATCTTGCATGGGTGCAATAAAAGTGTGAGCAGACGAACGCATCCCCATGCGGATAAATGTCCAATGCGGATTGTCATCATTCATTGGCTCGCCCATATAATCCGCGACGAAATTACGGATATGATCGTCCGTTTCACCGTACCACCAGCCATAGGTTGTGTTATTGTCGTGCGTACCAGTGTAAACAATGCTATTTTGTGCATGGTTATGGGGTAAGAATGGATTTTTCGGATCACTCCAAGCAAACTGTAAAATATTCATACCCGGCAATTCGAGCGCATCACGCAGAATAATCACTTCTTCGGTGATTTCGCCGAGATCTTCTGCAATAATCGGCAATTCACCAAATTCTTGTTTCATAGCTTCAAAAAATTCGATGTTCGGTCCTTTAAGCCATTGCCCTACTGTAGCGATTTGTTCTTCATTGACGGGCACTTCCCAGTAGGATTCAAAGCCACGAAAATGGTCAATTCGCACCAGATCAACCAGATTAAATGTTGACCGGAAGCGACTGCGCCACCACGCGTAATCTGTCGCTTTCATCACATCCCAACGATATAGAGGATTGCCCCAATATTGCCCCGTCGGGCTGAAATAATCGGGGGGTACGCCTGCTACAACGGTAGGGTTGCCGTCCTCATCCAGATAAAAGCGCTCCCGATTTGCCCACACATCACTACTATCATGCGCTACAAAGATCGGAATATCGCCGATGACCCGAATCCCACGTTCATTGGCATAAGCCTTCAGGTCTTCCCATTGTGTGTAAAAGAGCCACTGACGAAAACGGAACGCATTGATACGATCATCCAGCGATTCTTCCAGCGACTTCAGCGTGTCTGGATCGCTAAGTGCTTCTTCTTTGCGCCATTCTACCCACGCTTTACCATCATTTTTCTCTTTGATGGCAATGTATAAGCACCAATTCGCCAACCATTCATCCTGCGCGTCTACCCATGTTTGATAGGCTTGTTTCTGCGCGGCAGTCGCATCTGATTTAAAGCGATCATAAGCAAGGTCAAGCATGGCATCGTGGTATTCGATCACCGGACCATAATCAATCTTAAAATCAGAAAAACTAGGGACACCGTCTACCTCATTCTGTGTCAATAACCCTTCATCAACCAGTGTATCTAAACTGATCAAATTACTATTGCCCGCAAAAGCAGACAAACACTGATATGGCGAATCACCATAGCTTGTTGGTCCAAGTGGCAACACCTGCCAGTAAGATTGCCCAGCCTGCTGAAGCCAATCAACGAAGCGATAGGCATACGTGCCCAAATCGCCAATTCCATAACGCCCCGGTAAGGAGGTTGGATGAAGCAAAACACCGCTTGCGCGTGGAAATAATGTCATCGCAAAAAGCCTTTCTCAAACATTTGCTGATAAAGTGTCCTGTTTGGTGCATCGTAACGCAATACACATCGTCTATTCAGGTGTAATTCACTGTAAAAAATATACTATTCACAATCTGCGTTGATGTTAGCGGAGAAATACCACAGGTGCAATTGTCGGTCATGCTCCGTAACCACATACATTACATAATCTATGCTTCACCTATGCTTCCTATTCGCTTATAACCATTAATACCAATACGCGCCATTTAAGTTTACAACAGGTCATTACGGTCATATGATGAGGAATGTGTGGTGTAAATCTAAGCAGTGGGGTTAGTGCTTTTTGGCAACACTGTCCTGAAAAATAACCTCATGAATACAACTTTAGTTCGATGACGACACCCCTATAAAGTGGTTCACTGACAATAGGCAACGGACGACAAGTGACGAGGTAAACATAATGTATGACAATAACTTCAATTTTCTCAGCGCAGAGCATCGCGCGAGTATAGACTTTGAACGCGCTTTACAACGCGGATCATATCGACGCTTCGCGATCATTTTCTCGCGTCGGAGCAAAGGCATGCCTGCGTTTGATTCGGTAAAGAATCGCCTCACATTTGGCGGTCAGTGTGATCGAGGCATTCAGATTGTGAACATCCATGACATTGTAGGTTCCGTTGGCAGAAGTGAGGATTTCGATGAGAACTTTATGCCACGTAAACGGCATAATGAAGGGCGTTGGCGCAGTATTGCCATCGCAAAATATCGTGGCAAACCCTTACCACCAATAGAACTCATCAAAGTTGGACGTTTTTATTTTGTTGAAGACGGCAATCATCGTATTTCCGTCGCTAGCATCAATGGTGAAGAATTTATGGAAGCGCATATCACCGAGCTAATTCCACCGGAAGACATACGGGTAACGGCTGTTGTGGAAGCCGTTAAGGGCAATGACAATCGTTCATAGCACCTACCCCATTTTGGACACAAGAATCAAGCGGACGCGCCTCAACAAGGAACGTCCGTTTTCAGTGTAAGTTATGCTTACTTGCTATAGGTCAATATCATCATCGCTGAACAGATTGCCCAACACATGATCGCTTTCATCATCAATGGAAGGCACGCGCCCAAAACTGCCACTCAAAATACCGGATACATCGCGGAAGGCGCGTCCAATATGCATGCCCGTTGAATCAATGCCATATTCACGGATTTCTTTGTCGTGCATAGAACCGCGCATCTTCAAGACCGTGATTGCCCGTCGCATCTCACCGTAAACTTCAACATAGCGCAACAGGATAATTGAATCGGTAATCGTAGAGATGTGCGCTTCTGTTGTAGAAGCACCACCGAGTAAGGTCGCTGTTGTCGAGGTAAATAAACCAGCGATTTCCTGATGTTTGATGAATGATGTCAGCCCAATTACAAACTCACGAAAGCCCTTAATGGTTGAGCCACGCCCAAGCGCAGATAAACTATCAACCGCTACCCGATTAGGCTGAAACTCCTCGATTATGCGTTGCATCTCAACTAGGTGATCTTCTAACCCCGCGACTTCCGGGTAAACAGCATGCACACGGAGCGATCCATCGCGCTCGAGCTTCTCAAAATCAAAGCCCCAGCCCGTCGCATTACGGAACAGTTGATCGCGACTTTCTTCAAATGCAAACAGAAGCACCCGCTCTCCTTGCGCTGCACCACCGGCAATAAACATCGTGGACATTAATGTTTTACCGGTACCTGTCGCACCAGATGTTAGGATGATCGAATCACGGAAGAACCCACCACCACACATCTCGTCCAATTCATCATTACCAGAGGTAATACGTATGTCCGAAGACCGCTGTTTCAGTCCAAGTTCAGACATGGGAATAATAACCACACCACGCTCAGGCACAATCGTAAAGGGGAACTCACCCTTACGATGTGTCGTACCCCGAAACTTGAGAATTTCCATGGTACGACGGCGTTTTTCTTCCTCTAACACATTACGCAAAATGATCACATTATCTGCAACAAATTCTTCAATATCATGACGGGCGATTGAGCCGTACTCCGCAGTCCGTTCCGCAGTGATAATTGCCGTGATCTTCATCGCTTTCAACGTAGACGCTAAACGGAATAGCTCTGCGCGCAAAATATTGACATCATTGAACTGATTAAAAACAGATCCCATTGAATCCAACGATATACGCATCCCATTGGATTTATTCACCGCGTGTTTTACCCGGCTGATGAACGCGGTGAGATCATAATCACCGGAATACGCGTTCACGTCTAGCATGCGCGAGGCATCGACAAATACCCATTTACCGTCAGCTTCCCACTGAGAAATATCCCATCCAAAGCCAAACATGTTTTTACGGATGTCTTCGACAGATTCTTCAAATGTGACAAACACACCGGGTTGATCGAATTTTGTGATACCTTCCGCAAGAAATTGACAGGCAAGCACCGTTTTCGCAGTACCCGATGTACCCGCAACAAGCGTGGTACGACCAAGTGGTAAACCACCTTCTGTAATATGGTCAAAACCCGTAATACCTGTAGGAAGTTTTTCAATCATTGTATCGGAAAAAACCATTTACATACCTTCTACTATTTAGTCTTCTTACCCGGAATATTCAGCGCACGTAACACGTCTCTCGTACTCGTTAAATCGCCAATTACCCGTCGTTCCGGCAAAGGATGTTCCCGAATCAATGTCGGAGTTGCCATCACTTTTGCAGTTTCCGCCGCCTCAGGATCATCAATGACATCAATAATATTAATTTCACATTCATTCGATAAAAAATCTGCCAGAATACGGTGAATATTGGCAATCGCGCGTTCAGATCGCAACGTAGCCCCAGCAATATATAAAGATAAAACTATCTTCTCGTCTGTTTGTGACATTGACAATTAACCATTATGTTGTTTGCGTGCAGACTAAAATATATTGGGATAATAAATTATACCTAAGATGAGGTCGTATTAGCTCAAAAAGAGATAGGTATATTGTGAGAAAAAAATTAGAGAGAGATTTTACAGACACTCGAACATATCAAAATTACAGATTTTGCAATTCTAAACTGGTTATCAGATTATCGCGGTAAAAAGTTGCTAAGTATCCCATAAGTTCCAGCAAGATAATCCTGCCTTCATTTTCATAGGCTTTGCGTTTAACAACAGGCAACTTCATGACTGATTGTTCGATGACCAACAAATGTAACCGCACCAGCTCACGTGGTCGTATGGTTTGCTTTCCTAAAGCAATCGCTAACTCACGCACCATCGAAGAAATATTGTATTCAACCTTATACGCCCGACGCTCTAGCGAAGACACCAATACTTTTTTGTATTGCATCCCAAATTCACGATAAAGCTGTTGAATAGGCTCTTCGATCGTATGATTGTCGTCAATTAGCTCGTGCTGTGTGAATTCATGTAAAGACGCTAATTGGCGATCATACTCTTCATCAACACGGCGTTCATCACGCTCGTTTTGGATCGCTTTATCAACTTTCTTTTCCGTAATCGAATGCTGTAACGAAATATTGATATGCGCGACCACTAACCCACGATACTCATCACTATCCAATGGCGTGACACGCATCAAAAACCAGCGCTGTTCGTTTGGTGAATGACAGGGATATTTATACTCAAAGCTAGGCGACTTTCCGTGTAAGACATCTAACATGCCCTGCAATGAGGACGGTGTTTGCCCTTTTCTAACGGATCGGCGTACTGTGTCAAAATAATTGACACCCACGCCGGTATTCTCTAGATCAGGGTCACCATTTTCAATCGCAAAATTTAGCCAGGCATCATTCACCTTGATAATCACACCATCTTCATCAAGCACAGCAATAATCATTTGCAATGAATTTAAAATACTGTGGCTAAGTGCTTCTGCCTCGCGTAATCGATTTTCAATTTGCTTTCGATCAGTAATGTCACGCAATGTTGCTAAGTAGGCTGTTTTTCCCTGATATTGCACAGAATTTGCCCGCAATTCGGCAGTGATAAGTTCGTCGTCTTTTCTGACAATATTAAGTTCAACACTCTCATTCGTGACGATCGGCACACCGAGTTGTGTACGCTCTAAACGATCTCTGGACTGTCCAAATAATTGCTCCGCAACCTGATTAGCAAGCAGTATATTACCCTGTCGGTCAAGCACAAGTGTAGCGTCGACATTATGCGCTACAGTAAGTTCAACCATAGAAAGCGGTTCTGTGGTGGGTTGAAACAGCCTGCTTATACGTCGCATACTTATATGATCGAGTTGGTCAAGACATAGATAGTCGGCAAAATCGCCGTGAAGCGCATCAATAAGCCTTGCCTCATAAGTGGTTATGACGGGCACAAAGCGCAAGAACTCTGCACCATATAGTGAATCATTAAGCCTGTTAACAGCGTCAGCATCAGCGACTGGCACCAGCACAAGGTTGCAACCCCCTACTTCGAGTTGAGTACGCGCATTATCAATCGTCTCACACAAGGTAAATGACATGCTATTCATTTCAGCAGTCAAGTTTTCTTTTATGACATCAATGATCTGATGATCTGATGCAACTATGAGTACTGAGAGCGGGTTTGTGGTCATATTTTTTCTCTAAATATGTTGCAATTATTGTAACATACCCACAAACTTAAGATGGAAATATGTTTATGAGAGTTTGCCTCATAAAGTAAACATATATAAAAAAAGGCTGAAAATCATTACGGTATTCAACCTTTATATCGTGTGATTTACGATGAATTTTACGCGCTTGGCGGATTCTCATACAGCGCTAGCGTATTGCCTTCAGTATCGTTGAACATCGCATAAAAGCCAAAATCATTCCCGAGGCTTTCCCGTGACCGAACCACTTTGCCCCCAGCGTCTGCGACACGCTTCATCATTGCATCCAAATTGCCGTTACTGTCAAAATACACTAAGGGACCATCAGAATTTGGTGCAAAGCCGTCGACCTGTGTTAATGATGCACCACCCTCGTCACCAGAAAGCATCGCAAATTTACGCACCCCATCATCATGCACATCAAGCGTTTGCTCAAATACCGCGCCATAAAATGCCGCCGCCCGTTCAATATCTGTAACTGGAATCTCTACATATGTTATAAGTTTAGCCATTATGTTATGTACCCCTTGTGTCATAAAAACAAGTGTTTTACCGCACATTTATTATACGAACTTTTGTTCTAAGACACAAGAGGCGAAATAGTCTTCTGACGACAACGGAATGTGATAGTTTTAGGTTAATAGCCTTTTTCGCGGTCAAAACGGTTGAGCAAAGGGCGATTTTCCACATAGCGTTGCAGGTTTTCTGCAAATAGTACCCCCGCCCGTTCGTGGTACATGGTGCTATTGCCAGAAACATGGGGGCTGATGATAACATTATCCAGGTTCCACAAGGGACTAGACGCGGGCAACGGTTCTTCTTCAAAGACATCTAATGCGGCTCCGCCAATTTTCTCTGCGGCTAAAGCAGAGATTAACGCTTCTTCATCAACCAATGCCCCACGCGCCACATTAATCAGAATTGCTGTGTCTTTCATCGCTTCAAGCACATCTTCATTGATAATATGATGCGTTTCATCAGTAAGCGGTGCTGTGACGACTAGAAAATCACATTCACCCGCCATAGACATAACAGCCTCTGCGGGATACAGGCGTTCTGGAATATCGCCGGTAGGATCGCCGGTTTCCGGTTCGATATAACCGTCATCACTCGTTGACTTGAGGCTGCGTTTTGTCGCTAATACGGTCATGCCCATTGCATACAAAATGCGCGCAAGTTCACGGGCAATACTGCCATACCCGACCATACCGACGGTCAAACCACGTAACCCATGTGGGCTATAAATGTCATAGCGATCTGAAAGCCATTCAGTGTTTGCCTTGTGCTGGAGCATTAATGGGATTTTGTACATAAACGCGAGCATCATGGAGAGGGTGTACTCTGCCATCGGCACCGCATGAATCCCACTAGCAGAGGTGATTTCTACGTCTTCGGCTTCTTGCACAATACGCAGATTGGCAATACGTTCCATACCGGCAAAGTGTAGTTGTATCCAACGCAAGCGGGGTGCCTGTTCCGGGTCAGGAAAGTGTCGGATTGTGTACAACACTTCTGCTGTTTCCCATGCAGAATCTGGCACATCCGGAAAATGACATTCTATGTTCAAATCCGGCGAGATATCACGTAATTTCTTAATGATCTCGTCGGGGAATTCCATCGCCACGACAACGTTAATCTTATGCTCTGCGGTTTCACTCATATCCGGTGTATTCTCCTAAAGTGACTAAACACACCGGATTATAGCGTATGGTGAATGTGTGATAAAACAGATTATGGGTTCGCAGTCGCAGTCGCGTTATTCGTTGCCTCTAACGGAATCGGTGTGATAACCGAAGGCGGTGGCGCGTTTACCAAACTACGCACACTACTGAACAGGTTGATAATCTCTTGCGGAATATAGCCGTCTCTGGCTTGAATCATACGTTCTCGTCCACCATCTTGTATCACACCCATGCGATAACGGAAATCATCATCACCGCGTGGTGGACCGATGAATGTCGCTTGCATGCCGAAGAAATCGACTGCATCGATCAACTGTGAGATTTGTTGTATCGCATCCTGTGGTGCATTGGGCAATTGCTCACCGTCAGCGCTCAACCGTCCGTCGCTATATAGCTCGATGAGCAACGTCATATCGTTGACTCCACCAATCTGCTCAAAGAACAGATACGTGAAGCCTGTCCCAAGCGGTTCCGGCGCGCCGGGTTCGGGGTCTTCGGTGGCCGCACCGCCTAGCACACCAATCGGTGGTGCAACGAAGTCCGCAGTTGCGCGGGGTGTCCCCTGTGGCGGGGGTACATCGTCATCGTCAGATGTCGTATCGTCTTCATCGAGGTTTACCTCCGCCGTCACATCCTGCGAGACAACCTCGCCGTTGTCAGTATTCGGCGTATCGTCATCATCACTACTCCCACCACAGGCGGTTAGCACAAAGCTCGTCATAAGCAGTATATAAAGCGCGTTTCGCAATGCACGCGACATAAAGCGCCTCCATCCATTAGCGTTAATATCATGGTCACTATTCACAGTGTCGCGCAGAACAGAGCGCAGGGCAAGTTGAGGAATTGTACGGGTTTGTCTATATCCCGGCGTTGAGGCATAAGACTTATCAACATATCGGTTCATTGATAGATTTCATTAAGGAATATGAAGCAGAATGAAGGTTGGACTCACGATAAAGCAGAATAGATGATTCGATGAACTATGTACTGGCATTATGGGGCATGGCACGCCCGCTGATTATGATGAGCGTGATGCTGGTGTATGCGGTGGGTGTGTTGCTGGCACGGGCGGAAGGCTACACCTTCTCCATGACGGCAGTGATGCCCGCCTTTGGTGTGCTGTTGCTGGTCGCGTTATCCATCCATTACATCAACGAATACGCCGATTACGAAACCGACGCGCTGACTCAGCCCACGCCCTACTCCGGTGGGAGTGGTGTGTTACCGCGTGGCGTTGTGCCGAGAGCGTTCGCGCTGTCTGCGGCGTGGGGCACGGTGAGCGCCGGGATCATCGGTGCGTTGATGCTGGTCATCGCGGAAGTGATGCCATTGACGGCTGTGGTGGTGTTGGTCGTCGGTACGGTGGGCGGGTGGATGTACTCGGTTGCGCCACTCAAGCTGGCGTGGCGTGGATGGGGCGAGGTCACGAACGCGGTGTTAGGCGGAATGCTCCTGCCGATCTATGGCTACACTGTGATGACGGGCGCGGTCAATGTGGAGGTGGTATGTTGCTTCATCCCGTTGACGATGCTGGTGTTCCTGAACCTGTTAGCGACTACATGGGCGGATCGTGTCGCGGATGGTCAGGTGGGCAAGTACACGCTAGCGACGCGGTATCAGGCACATCATCTGCGCTGGTTGTATGCTGTGGTCGCGATGGGTGCGTATGGGCTGTGGATCGCGCTGGCATCGGTGCATCCACGCGAGGTGGTGGTGGTCGGCTTGCTGGCGTTGCCGGTGACGCTGTGGGGCGCGTGGCGCTATACACGAACGGATGCGCCCCATGCTTCGGTACACATGATGGTGGTGTTCATCGTCGGGCAACTGATCGTGTTGATCGGATTGGCATGACTGTTGCCGCCACCGGATGATAAAAATCGGCGGGAAGGCGGGAATTTAGCTGTTGGCTTTTAGCGCTTAGTTTTTTGATGTGATTGCATCATACCTGATAAGTGTGCGATTAGGTGAACATTCAGGTTAGGGTTTGCAAATGATTGTGTGCAATTATGATATGTGTCTGATAGTACAGCATCAT
>DAOTXB010000838.1:0-3555 GCA_034435575.1 Anaerolineae bacterium | reverse complement strand
GTGTAATCTCTGGCACAATAGGAAGGTTATGTCGCCAGTTATGGAGCATTTCGCGGAGTCGTGGTAAAACAATGACACCAACCTGATGCCCCTGTCGGTGTAGCGCGTTCGCCTGCGTTTCAAAAAAAACACCTGTATGAGGGCGAATTTTTGACGGGTAGAATGATGCTAAGATAAGGATGTGCATATATGCTCACTTTGTAGATTAGAAGATAAGCTAGACGCTCTCCCGATATGTTAGAAGAGTAGAATATATGGTCAACAAACGCTCCTCGGCGACTTCCCATGTATACATCTCCCGCGCCTCATGTGCATTTCTTTTTAGTTGTGCAAGCAAATCTCCTTCAGTTAATTGCTCGAATGCCGCAATGATTTGCTCAGGGGTGGCTTCATCAATAAGTAAACCAGATTCTACATCTTCCAAAATTTCACTTAACTCACCTACATCTTTTATCGCAATCATTGCGTTCCCTGCGGCTAAGGACTCAAAAAGTTTGTTTGGTGTAGAATAGTACGCTTGATGAATAAATTTCGTATCCAAACAATAATAAATTACATCACTAGCTCGCGTATATACACCAACATCGTTTATGGAAACCCAACCTAATGAAAATATATTCCTGTATTGTTTTGAATAAGCTTCTACCTCTTTTAGGAGAGAGCCACGTCCCCCGACAATTAGTGCTACTTCCGGAGTCTTCGCAACAGCCTGCAATAAAGGCATAATTGATCGTTCTGCTAACAATAATCCAAGATATGAAACCGTAAACTTATAGTCTGATAAATTATGTTGCTCGCAAATTTCTGTAACGCGGTCAGCATTCGCTTCATATTCGGTTAAACTTCGCCAATTTCCAATTAAATTGACATTAGTCGCGCCATAATCACGCAGGCTTTTTACCAGACGATTACCTACTGTTATCACTGCATCTGCATGTTGAATATAGCGTTTTTGCATGTTAAATAACCACTCTTCAATACGAACATTGCCTGGTTTTTTGTCAATACTTTCATGGGCATCATGGACTATCGGAACGCGATGAAATAAGCGTAAAATACGCGCCGCGGGCAATGGGTGAAAGTCATGGGTATGTAAAAGATCAAACCGTCCAAATAATGCAAATCTCAATACCCACAGATTATAAAAAATGAGTGTGAAAAATGAGCGTAGTTTATGGCTGTCTGATGGAAAACCAGGGGTTATTGCACCAATTTGACCGAAGATTAAGCGGAATACCATCTTTATAACAGGCAGAATACCGAATTCGGTAAATACAGGTAAACTGATAATTTGGATACCATTGATGTTCTCATTGGTAGGTACATTGCCCTGTCTTGCGGCACCTAGAATTTTTACAGTGTAACCGGCATTCACTAATGTGAGCGCTTCTCGATATACGCGGGGATCATCTTTGGCATTACTATAAACGAGCATCAAGATCCGTTTTTTTTGCGAATTCATTTAGCAGGTATCCTACTATCAGGATAAAATATATTAAATTGCATTGTACCATGATTGTATTCTCGCTCTTTTAGACAAATATTCAGTTCTTAGTTAGCTTTCTAAGAGCTAATAGTTAGCACAGTCAAGAAGGAATTGCATAAATATGCGGATTTTTACCGTTATCGGCGCACGTCCACAATTTATTAAGGCGGCACCGTTGTCTGAAACACTCAGAAAAACTCATGAAGAGTTTCTTGTTCACACCGGACAACACTATGACACCTATATGTCCACAGTTTTTTTTGAGGAACTTGGAATACCTGAGCCTGATGCAAATCTAGAGGCTGGAGGGGGTACACACGCAGAACAAACTGCCAATATGATAGTACCCCTTGAATCGCTGATGATTGCACAAGACCCAGACATAGTTTTAATCTATGGTGATACCAATTCCACATTAGCAGGCGCCTTAGCAAGCGCAAAGTTGAATATACCAATCGCTCATGTTGAAGCAGGTTTACGTAGTTTTAACATGACAATGCCAGAAGAAGTAAATCGCATTTTAACTGATCGTGTTTCCTCTCTACTATTTTGCCCAACACAAACAGCCGCACATAATCTTCGGGCTGAAGGCATAACTGAGGGTGTACTCGTAACCGGCGATATTATGGCAGATGCAGTATTTCGTAATCGAGATCGTGGCAACAAAACGCTTTTAGATACACTCAAGTTTGAACCGGAAATCGGCTACATATTGACAACGATTCACCGACCAACAAACGCAGATTCAAAACAGCGTCTAACAACTATCTTTGACCAATTCTCACAAATAAATCAACCAGTAATCTTCCCTTTACACCCTCGAACACGAAAACAGATGATTGCATTTAATTTAGCCCCCCCTACAAATGTTCACTTAATTGACCCATTAGGTTACTCAGATTTATTGTTTTTACTTAATCATGCAGATATATGTATAACCGATAGTGGTGGGTTACAAAAAGAAGCCTATTTACTCAATACTGCATGTGTTACGGTTCGTCCACAAACGGAATGGACAGAAACCATCGATTCAGGCTGGAATACGCTTGCAGAACCAGATCAAATATCTGATAAAGTTAACGACATGCGTGCATTAAAGTCTTCACATCCACACCCTGAATTTTATGGAGATGGCAAAGCAAACGTGAAGATGATGAACGCAATGGAAGCTTTTGTTCAGAGGCTATAAGCATTTTCTCGTACATAGCTTAATAATCTAGCCAGCAAGGACTGATAATGTCATCATTTGATGTGATTACACTGGGCGAAGCATTATTTCGCCTCACACCACCCGATTTACGCTTACTCGCACAGACCGACACGCTTGCTTTAGAGGTGGGCGGATCAGAAGCGAATACAGCTGTTGGATTAGCACGGCTAGGGCTGAATGTGTCGTGGGTTTCTCGATTGACAGATAACGCGCTTGGTCGACGCATAGCACAAACACTCAACGCACAGCAGGTCGATACATCACATATCATCTGGACAGAATCGGAAAGAATCGGGCTATACTTTCTGGAAGAAGGACGAGCACCACGCCCAAGTCAGGTTATCTATGACCGCGCCAACAGTTCCATGAGTAAAATGACGGTTGAGGCATTGCCAGAAGCATTATTTACGCCAGAAAGTGGACGGCTGTTGCACCTGACTGGAATCACACTCGCCCTCAGCGAGTCAGCCTATGCTGTGGCGCAAAATGCGTTCGAGCTGGCGAAATCTGCTGGATGGGATACCACATTCGACCTCAATTATAGAAGTAAACTGTGGTCGCCAGCAGAAGCCATTGTGAGATGCGAACCTTTCGCGCAAGAGGCAGATATGGTGATCTTACCTGAACGCGATGCACGCCTGCTTTATGATATTGGTGGCGATGTGGATGAAGTGCTCATCACTCTGCACCGACGATGGGGATCAACTATTGTCATGACGCGTGGAGGTAAAGGCGTAGATGCCATTTCTGCTGATGGCGAACTCATGCACCAAGACACATTTCCCGCAGAACCTGTTGGTCGCATCGGCGGGGGAGATGCTTTTGATGCTGGATTGCTCTATGGTTGGCTGAAGACCGG
>DAOTXB010000837.1:0-4031 GCA_034435575.1 Anaerolineae bacterium | reverse complement strand
CAGCATGAGACATCGTAAATTTTATCGATACGAGAACATAGGAGCTAAATGTAAATGTCAGAGTTGTTCACATCGCCCAAATACTTTCGAGATGTCACGTTTCATAAGCACACAGATCGCACTATCGGTTGGCTAGAATTATTCTATGATCTGGTTTATGTGGCGACATTGATCCAGATTGGCAATTTTTTGAGTGACAATCTCACCGTTGTCGGTTTTAGCCAGTTTATGGTGATGCTGTTTGTCGTCTGGTGGTCATGGGGAGGAGAAACCTTATACCAGAATCGGTATGTTGCGGATGACATCTGGCACAGGATACTGGTCTTTATCCAAATTTTTGGTGTTGCGACAATGGGATTGAGTGTGAGCGAGGCATTTGGTGACCTCTATGTGCAATTCACAATCGGCTATGTGCTTGTCCGTGTCATGACGATCTTGATGTATGTACGCACGTACTTTTCACATCCTAAAAGTCGTGCATTTGCGCTACGTTATATAGTCGGTTTTGCAGGTGGTATCGTCATCTGGTTGGCGGCGATTTTCCTACCTGCTGATTTTCACTGGATCGCGTGGTTAGTCGCCATTGCTTTCGAGGCGTTCTGGTGGGCGCGTCCAATCACTATTGATGAAATCGACGAATGGGGCGCAGATGCACACCATATGCTGGAGCGATTTGGCATTTTCACGATTATCGTTCTAGGGGAAGCATTTGTTAAAGTGCTAGATGATGCACAGGGAACAGCATTAGTTGCCGAGCACATATTGTTTGGGATTACCGGATTAGTCATCTTGTATACGCTATGGTGGTTGTACTTCTCAGACACCGCTGACAGGCTTTTTGAAGTGTCCTCGAATTTGAAACTCAGTAGCTGGTCTTACGGACATTTGTTGCTAGCCACTTCTCTAGTTGCGTTTGGTGTTGCCGCGAAAAAGCTCTTCGCAGAAACCATCAATTATTCGGACAAGGTGGTTACTGACGAGTATCGCTTGCTACTGACTACTGCTATTGCAATCTTTTTGGTGGCACTGGCGATGATTAACTATGGTCTAGATGACAAACTCACGCCCCATAGCCAGACCAAAAGGGTATTTGTGTATCTTGGTGTTGCGGTTGTTGTCGTAGGTGTTGGTATACTCGTGACGGGTTTCACAGCGACACAATTCTCAGGGATGATTGCGATGATTATGGTTGCGCTGGTCATATTCAATATCTACCAGTTGGTGTCCTCGTCGGCACAGCCTTCAACGACACATTGATGGATAGATACAGGTCCTCATGAGGGAAAAGTCGTCGTGTGAAAGGCTGGTAATGACCCTGGTTCGCCATAATGGTGGTCGAATAATAAAACGTTTTTGCTGATGTTGCGTATAACTAGTAGATACACATATCGACAACCATTGTGAGAAAACACATGAAAGCAATTGTAAACACTACTTATGGCTCGCCGGACATTTTAACTTACACCGACGTAGACAAACCCACGCCCACTGATGATGAAGTGCTGGTCAAAGTCGTCATGGCATCGGCTAACCCGCTGGACTGGCATATTATGCGGGCACAACCGTTTATCGCACGGATCGATTCCGGTCTGCTACGCCCCAAAAATACTATTCTGGGCGCGGACATCGCCGGAACGATAGAGGCGGTCGGGAAGAATGTCACTCAGTTCAAGGTCGGCGATGCCGTTTTTGGTGATACCTCATCCGGCGGGTTAGGTGGCTTCGCGGAATACGTCACCGTTCCACCCAAAGCGCTGGCATTAATCCCTGATGGCGTGACATTTGAAGCGGCGGCGGCGACCCCTGTGACCGGATTCACCGCGTTACAGGGCTTGCGCGATACTGGTAAGATCAGCGCGGGGCAAAACGTTTTGGTGAATGGTGCTTCCGGTGGCGTGGGTAGCATCGCGGTACAAATCGCAAAATCGTATGATACTGAAGTGACCGGTGTGTGTAGCGGACGCAACGTAGAGATGGTGCGGTCAATTGGCGCAGACCATGTGATTGATTACACGCAGGAGGACTTCACCCGCAATGGGCAACAGTATGATCTGATTTTTGACGCGGTAGGTAATCGCTCGATCTTCGATTATGCACGGGCGTTGAGCGATAACGGAATCTGTAGCATCGCCGGATTCACTACTATGCCACGCCTATTCCAGCATGGGGCTTTGGGCTGGTTCGCCACACGCGGGACGCAGAAGACAATTGGGTTGATGGGTACGGCGCGTTCAAATCCTGACGATTTGCTTATCTTACAGGACATGCTCGCCACAAAGAAAGTCGTCCCTGTGATTGATCGCTGTTATGACTTGCGAGACACTGCCGAAGCCATCCGTTATCTGGAAACCGGACGCGCACGGGGCAAAGTTATCATCAAAGTTGCGGATGCGACGGCATAGCCACTACACATCCTCACCGCATTGAATGGGGCGTTCCGGCAGATCGTTAATGTTGAGGGGTAAGCCGAAATAGGGCGATGGATCAAGCGTGTTATCGAGAATTGCTTCGTTCTTGAAACTGCCATCGTCCTCGCTCTCGACAATGCTCAGATGCACATGCAAGCCAACGGGTGCGCCCGTTCCGGCATATTCACCCTGATAGCCGAGCAACGTCCCCTGTTCCACAAAAACTTCAGATGTTCCGGCGGGGAAGGCTTCGTCAATAAATGATTCCGTTCCCGAGCGGTTGCCCATGTGCGTGTAATATGTCCAGATGGTGCGTCCCGGTTGGAGTGGGTCATCATGCCGAATAATGACGGTGGAGAACCAATCATCAAGGCGCGTCAGGTAGCCATCATAGACCGCGATAACAGGTACTTCTCCCGGCGCACCATCACCAAAAATGTCGATTCCGGTGTGTCTGCGTAAGATATTGTACGGTCCTGAAGGATCGCGCCAGAGCAAGCCGATAAACCCCGGCGATGGCAGGATAAACGGGGCACCCTCGCACAAATCGGTGTTATCCGTGATAAGATCGGGGCGCGTCTCCGGTTGACGAAACCAGTTCCCAATTGATTCAGGGCTGTTGCTCCGGTCAAGGTAAAAATAGGTGACGACGGCGATGATCGCATTGACAAACAATATGACCGCCACCGCGATGAATAGGCGTTTTCGAGTTATCATGCCGGAGAGCATACCTGCATCATGCGTGATTTTCCAGAGTGTGCCTGTATCGCTAGGTAAATCGTAGGCTGAACACGCTTATGTGAGGCGGGCATGTTCCACTTTGATGCAATGATCCATCACCACATTGAGTCCGGCATTTTCGGCTTTTTGTCGTGCATCGTCATCCTCTACGCCCAATTGCCCCCACACGGTTTTTGCTCCCGCGCTGATGGCATCCTCCACAATATCGTCCAGATGTTCCGGGCGACGAAATATGTCTACGATGTCAATGTCGTCGGGGATGTCTTGCACGGAGGCATAACTTTTTTCGCCGTCGATTTCATCCACCGTTGGATTGACCGGATACACTTTGTAGCCGACGTTGCGTAAATATTGCGCGATACGATAGCTGGTGCGGGATGGCTTATCTGAATGCCCGACAACGGCGATAGTACGCGCGTTCGTCAGGATGTCTTTCATCTGTGTTTCTGTCATACAATACACCCTCAATTTACTTGAAGTAAAAATACCTGTATATGAGAGTGAATCAGAGACGCGAGTCTTACAGAGATTCAGCGAAAATTTAGCCCCTTCTCACACGAAAAGGGGTGATTAATCATCCAGTGTTTATAGAGCATCGAGGGCTTCGCGGGCATCGTTACCGTTTGTGCCTTCGGGGTCAATTTCTGCCGCCTGTCGATAATACCGTCGTGCGCCTTCGAGGTCGTTTTGTGCTTTGCGGATGTGTCCGGCGATGTTATACAGATAGGCGTTGATCGGATAAAAATACTCGCCCATGACTGCCATAACATGATCAACGATTTCATTCGCCTCATCGTAGCGTCCGACACCCGCTAATGCCCATGCGTAGGTCATCTGTACACTATGCCATGAGTAGTTTAGTGTAATTCGTGGAGAAAAACG
>DAOTXB010000836.1:0-2592 GCA_034435575.1 Anaerolineae bacterium | reverse complement strand
ACCAGATTGGTGACGATGTTGAACGTGACCGCCACCGCGAACGCCCGTGTGATGCGCCGTTGCAGGTCAACCGAAATCAGCAGATATTGCGTCAGGCTGTTAATCCAACCAAACGGGATGCTCCAGATCATGATTTGCAGGGCAAGCGCTCCCTCAGGTAAGAACTGTTGCCCACCGAGCAACTGCGTCAACGGTTCCGCCAACACAGTGAAGCCCACCGCTAGCGGGAACGCCAGCGCCACCAGCAACTTCACACCGATGCTATAGGTGCGGCGCAGGGCAACACGGTCTTCGCTTGCCTGACGCGACATCACCGGTAATAGCGCCTGTGTGAAGAATGCCGGTATGATGTTGATCGCCAACAACCAACGATACGCCACGCTGTACTTACCGACTATCGCCGCGCCCCGCATCGCTTCTAGAATCACCACGTCAATCTGAAAGAAGATCGTCGCCAGAAAGTGATTGAGCATCAAGGGGTAACTTTCGTTGACCATGTTACGGATTAGGGGAACATTCGGTTTAAGGGGCTTATCAGGCGTGGCGTCTGTATCTGCTGGTTTGCGCCCGATGAACTGACGTGCGCCCATATACAGCACCACCAGCGTCACGATATTGACGACGATGCTCACGCCCGCCAATCCGACGATGCCATAGCCGAGTAACAGCACGCTCAACCCTAACACCGCCTTGTTGATGGTCGTAATTGTCGCCACAGCCGCGGGGTACTCGGCTTTTTCGAAGGCATAATAGAGCGAGGTTAAGCCCTTGCTCAGGCTCCCCGGTGCAAGACCAATATAGAGCAGACCAATCGCCAGCAATGCCTCACTATTGAGCGCGGGGTCGATGGTGGATTGACGGATGAAGATGAAGCCTAGCAACAGGGGTACACAGGCGAACATCAAGCCGAGGCGCAGGAAGGTTGTGTTGAAGAAGTAATAGCCTGCGTTGTCGCGCTCACGGGAGGCTTCTCGGATAAGGAACACATCCAAGCCGAAATTGGTGAAAATGTCGAACCAGACGAATACGATCACGGCATAATAGTAGATTCCCGCGTCTGTAGGACCGAGGATACGCAACATCACAAAGGCGAATACGAAATCAATCCCGCGATTGAACAGGTTCAGGATGATCGGTGCGACGCTGTTACGGGCAATCCGCGAGACGGTAGTGCCGTCACCATCATCAGGGACGATCAACAATGTCCATAACCACACGCCCCCCATAAACACCAGCAATGCCCCGCTGATGAGCGTGCCGAATAAGCCGACCTGAAAGCTCGTCGGGCTGTAGACGAGGCGCAGAGTATAGCGTCCATCGTCGAGGGCGATGCGCTCATCGTCGCTCAAGTCTGTGTCCGTATACAGGTCAAACACGGCGTTCGGGTCAATCTGCACACCCTGAAAGTTTTCGAAGATACGGATTACATCAAGTGGTTGTTCACGATTTTCGCCCCCGCCCTGTGGACGGATAAACGCTCGCCAACCATCCGCATAGGTTTCGCTGACGAATAACCAGTGTGTGCTCACCCCGCTAATGTCGATGTCGATAAAGCGTTCGCGTCCGGTATCACGGGTGATTTCTGCCGGAATCCCGCCTGCAAATCGCGTGCCGAAGTCGGGTGTTTGCCCGTCGAGCGGTTCGAGTAGTTGCACTCGTGGGGACGCGCCGTTGTTGCGGTAGATTTTGGCAGCGGGTGTCTCAAACACCAATTCCAATTGGGGCGGGAAACGGCGCGGGTCGGATGCGGTGAGCAAGTCCTCCGGCAAATTCACCTCATTATGCGTAACGATATAACGCACATTGAGTAAGTTTAATCGTGACCAATCGACCTCATCCAGTTGTATGCGATCCAGATAAAGCGGTGCAACACGGTTAAAATCAAGCTGTGGTTGAATTTGCACCGAGCGCATGTAATCGACATATTGCGCGGAGATAATGCTGTCATAACCGCGCACATCGTCCAGCCCATAACGCATGGTTATGTTGGGTTGTAGCATGTTGTCGTGCCCATCTGCGGGCGCATCAACGGCGATATAACGAAAGACTTCGCCTTCATCCTGTCGATCCAATAACCATTGAATAGATTGTGGTGTGAAGTCGAGCAATAGCGGGTCAGATGATGGGTTAAAACCCCAAGACGCGATCATCAAATCCACCGCGATGAACAACACCACGCCCCATTGAATCGCATACAAACGTCGTTTGTGGATATGATCCGATTCACTCGTTTCCCGCCCGAACAGCCACAGCACCACACCCGATCCGAACAGCATCAGCGCGAAGATAGACACGTTCACAAATTGATAGCTGAAGAACATGCGCGCACCGGAGAATCGATCTGATGCGACCTCGCCCCCCTGTCCGGCAAGGCTACGCAGGGCATCGGTTATCGTGCTTTCGAGTTGGGGGAAGATGATTCGTCCGACGAGTAATCCGGCGAAGGTCAACAAAGCGAGGGCAATTAATCCGTAACCGATGCGTCGGGCGGTTTTGCGTTGTGGTGAACTCAACGTTGTGAGTACGTGTGCGCCAAAGCCCGCGAGAACCGCCACGCCGATGGTCACGCCGTAAATCCAGCGAAACGGCGAA
>DAOTXB010000835.1:0-1819 GCA_034435575.1 Anaerolineae bacterium | reverse complement strand
AAATTACACCGCTAACAACCGTGTTTCATGTAAGAGATTCTGCGTTGTCAATCACGGCAACATTCACATTTCGCTCCTGTTTTTATCCACAGGATTTTGCGATCAGCGCGCTACCCGGCTATATAGTATCCATTGACGTTCACAATCTGACAGATGAGACCGTAACCATCGATTCCCGTTGTCATGTGGATGGCTATAAGTTTGGCGATAGCAAAAAGTTGGTATTTCCTGATGGGATTGACCATGACGGAATCGATGATTTTGAGTTCATACAAACGCTCCATTGCGATGTGCCAACAGCCGAAATTCAAGCGGATAGTCACCATACATTTGTCTGGTATCACCTGTTGAGCATTAATGAACCAACGCTCAACGTGCGCGGAGAGAAACTTAAATTCGGCTATACCACGCTCGGTGATACGCTCAATTTCCTGCAAGAAAACACTAGCGAAATTATTCGTAAAGGCGATTTTTTCGAGGAGACTATTTTACAATCGGGTTATCCTTCTGAACTGAAATTGCTACTCTCTTCCGCGTTCAAAGGATTAGCATCCAACGCGTGGTGGGCAGAGAATGGCTGGTTCTCCATCATGGAAATCGGCGCGTATCATTCCACACTGGATGTTGACTATCAGTTGGCACTCTTTTTCTTCCAATATTGGCCAGAATTAGTCGGGCGCATGTTGAATCAATGGGCAGATTATTACATCCCAACTAGCGGTTACATGGCGCATGATGTTGGACAGCATCTCGAAGCCACAGGCAATCGCTACGGCGGCTCGAATAGTGCAATGAAAGTCGAAGAAAATTGTAATTATCTCATTTTACTACATCATTATTGGCGCAGTACGGGCGATGATCACATCTTTGCGGGTAAGGAAACGCTCATCCGTGAACTGGTCGATTTTCTGCTGGCTTCCGATACCTCCGGCAATGGACTACCGAACCAATACACGGATAATACCAACGATTGGGGAAGTGGATTAATCACAGCGTCCGAAGATCAAAGTTATCATGGCGTTCGGATGGTCATCACATATCGTACAGTAGCACAAATCGCCGACCATCTGCACGATGATGACCTAAAAGCGCGTTGTAACAAACAGGCGAACCTGATCATACATACGCTAGATGATGCGTGGTTAGGCGACCATTATCCGATTTCGCTTTCTTCATCGGAATCCTTTTCGCATTATTCTATGTGGACGACGCATGGGTTACTCTATGCCCTGCGAAACGGTATGAAGACAGGGCTAGATCTCGACAAATTACGTATTGACCTGATTAACAGTACACAGCGCACGATGCAGGAACATGGTAGCGTACACAGTACCGTTGACGTGCGCGGTTGGTTGACACAAAATCTATGGCGAGATTGCATCGCGGCATATCTTGGTGTGGATATGACGGTCAACCTTCGTCGTTACCTCGGTCACGGCGAATACGTCAGTTATGAAGACACCACCATTCTAGAAGTTGCCAATGAATTGATGGTTGTTCCGGGCGCAACCGCTGAACACACATATGCCGGTGAAACGCATGATTTCCCGATGGTCGATGGGCATCCTCGTCCCGCGTGCATTTTTGGACTGCCCTATGCGCTGGCCGGTCTGCAATTCGATTGGATCAATAAAGAAATGAGTTTCGCACCAAACATCTTCCCGTTAACCATTCCCCTAACCCATCTTGCTGATTGGCAAAATGAGCGCATGCCTACTGTAACATTCACGCGCACCATCCCTAATCAAGATAGCGGGCATAAAGCGACACAAATTCACTATCGTATTGAAAACGATGACCTACTCACAGGCTGGACCTT
>DAOTXB010000834.1:0-3611 GCA_034435575.1 Anaerolineae bacterium | reverse complement strand
ATAATAGCGCTGATGAGACCGTTATCATGCACGAAATAGTCATCTAATAAGGCGGGATCATCATTAAAACGATAGGCTGTGCACAGCTTATGCTCTGGAAAATTTGCAATGCGGTCAATATGTGTGAGCGCGAAATCGTCGACCTTACCGGTTATTTTGAGGGCATACTTCGCCGCGACCAGATCAAAATAACCCACTCTAAACGCCTGTTGCCACTCAGATGTGACATTATGCGGTTCTGGTGTGAATGGACGTAAGCCTTCATCTTCCGTGACGAAAGGACCCGCCCCATGACGACAAAAATAGGCGCGTAACACGCCAATTCGTGTCCGTTCACCGTCATAATCCGCCGAATTGAGCAAGGTTTCTGCGTTCTCAAAAGTGGTGGTGCTCCATGTGGTGTACGGCGCAAATCCATACCATTCATCAAGGAGAATACCCTGCGCCGCCTCGAACAGCACCGTGCCATCGCGGTTCAACCGTGCTTTGAGCGCATCTTCGTCAACCAAATTGAGTTGTTCAGCCAAGTATGCATAATTTTCTGTGGCAATGTCGATGAGATGATCATCCGTGAAGACCTCTAGGTGGGCGTTCGCTTGGGTGTTGCCCACCACCTGTGCGCGAATGTCGGCAATTTCTGCCCATTTTGCGTCACGTAGACGCCGTAATTTGCGTTTAACAGTGTGTGCATGTGGCAAATTACCAGCAAAAATCATATCATCACCGACTTTCAGCCAATCTGCCATCGTCTCCCCGATACCTAACCCACAACTACCATGTCGTGCGTTACCGCGTGCCACTTCGCGCAGTCGGTTCGCCGCCTGATGAAATGGGGTGATAATCAACGCACGTCGGTCTAAATCTGTGCGCGCAAAGACATGATGCACACCGAGCGCGTGCAAATGGTCTGCTTCGTTGAACATTGCATAAGGTTCGACCAACATGAAGCGTGACAAAAATGTACGTACATCGGGCAAAAACATGCCACTGCCGAATTGAGCGAAGGTATGATGCTTGCCGTCCGGTGTGATAACATTGTGTGCCGCCTGTGCCCCGCCGTTAAACCGCACTACTGTATGCGCGTTGTGATGACGTGTTAGATAATCAATGATCGTGCCTTTACCAGCATCACCATAGCCGAGATCTACCACAATTTTCGCCTGTCGTGTGGGCAATTTAGAGACTCCTACTGTTTTTGTAATAACGGGGTTTTCAATCTGCGATTTAATGTGGGCGACCTAGCAGATAGATCGCCCTTACTGTTTTTATTTACCTAAAGACGGCGTGTGCCACCGTGTGAGCCATCATCATCGTCGTTGTTATTGCCTAGACCGCCTTTTCCCTTTACCGCACCGGTATCTAACAAACGCAGGGATTTTGAGAGCGAATTGACGGTATCATTGGTCGCGCCACCTTCCTTTAGATGTGCTAGACCTTCTGCTAATGAAATATTGCCCTCGGTCAAGCCAATCGCCAATGCGATTGTTTCCGAAATATCATCGGAATTTTCCAGCAAGATCACATGTTGCGGATCAAAGAACGTTCTGAAGTGTTGATGCACGCGTTCTTGTCGCCCGCTTCCGGTTTCCGTAGGCACAATAACGTAGACGTGATATTTTTCTGAGGCTTCCTCGACCATTTGTTTAAGTGGGATAGATTTGCCAATGTCACGTCCGAAGATGCCCTCAATTTGCTTGGCGCTGACGGATTCATATGCCATTTCATCCGTGATGAGGAATACATAACCCTTTTTCTTGCGTTTTTCCCAGCAATCAATTGAGGTGTGCCGTGCGGCAAGGTAGACCATAAGCTCGGCAGATTCGCGGACATCGCATCCACCCGCTAAACGACCACCGATAATCATGTTTTCGAGATTTTCGTCCATGCGATTGTCGGCTTCAAATTGCCCGACCTGTACGGGTACCCGGTCACAACTGCCGTTACTGAAGGCGGAGAACATGATGTGTGGATATTGGATGTATTTACGATCTAGCAACAAATTGAGGAGATTGGGCAAGTCTTTGTGAATGTTGCGTACTGCTTGCCCCATTGACCCGGTAACATCCAGACCAACGACAATCGCGTTGGAAGACGGACTGTCATCGCTATCACGGCTTTCGCGGACTTCTAAACCATAGGGATTCAACGAGGGATGAACCTCACTCGCACCCCGGCTATAGGCGAATACATCTCGACCCTGTTGCTGACGTTTGACTGCCCGTTGTTGGTAGGTATTTGGTGACCAGCGTCCACTGCCCATAGTTATTTACTCCTTGTTAGATTGGTGAATTAAATTTTGTGTGGCATGGTAAAAATACGAAAGGTACGTGCGCCCCATAAGTCTTCCAGTAATTCGTCAAACTCTGCGAGTATTTTCCAGGCATCCTGTGGGCGTTGTGCAGGGTTGGGCGTCATGAACTGTGAAAAATAGCGCGCCATTTTACGATCAAGGTTGCGGTGCTCTGGTATATTTTCTAGCGGATCAATGCCGATTAAATACATCATACATCGTGCCGCCATCTGTAAATCTAAGCCCGAGGTAGGGGTTTGTTTGTTGAATACTTCCTGTGGATACCATTTTTCGTAGGTGATGCTGATCGCAGTTAGACGATCACCGGTTGTTTTTGGCTCACGCACGGCATAACCCCAACCATTAAGCATCAATTTATGGTCGCGCGGTTCAATCATGACGTGTAGGGGTAAGACTGCGCCATGAATCACGTTACTTTGATGTACGAAGCCCAGAATAAACAGCAACCGTCGCCACATCCATGCCATATCACGCGGATCGATTCCACCGGGATAATGTTTATGGATTTCTTCGAGTGTGTAGAGTTCTGTTGGCTTATGGATTGTTTCGTCTAAGCCGACGATTGTCACCTGACGGGCTTGATCTAAGGTTGCATCTTTATATAAGAATGATTCTAGGATAGCAGGCAAAAAAGGTTTGTAATCATCATAGTCTTTGCTACTTTGTAGATGATAAAGCGTTTGTGCTTCACTGGTGACGAGGTCATTGTCTGTGGCATTGATTGCCGCGCGGAACATGCCTTGCCATTCTTTGCCATTGGCTTCGTAAGCACAACGATAGGTATTGCACAGATCATCTTTAAAGATTTGATCGAGCACGGTATAAATCCGTGTTGGTGTTGATACCGCGATGCCACCTTCGCTTTTGCCGATTTCCCAATCACTTAAGTAAAGGGTAGAGTGGCATGCCGGGCAGGTCACAATCTCATTAGGACGGGTACCCGCTGGTAGTGGATGTCCACAAGAGGGACAATCGAATGTTTTTACAGCCATTGATGTTACTCCGCCGTGGTTAGGGTAGGCAAGTGATGCTTCAGTTACAACTAGTGACAAATTCATTGTACTTATTTTTCTCTAATCACCAAGTAAGATTGTCGAATCCCCCCAAATAACGGGGGGCATATTAGCGTTACACTGAGTTGATCCATTAATGTGATTTGTCGGGCTGTATCTGTTTATAGAATTGGCGTTTCATTGTGATTGGACTCAAATGGTCATACAGGTTTGGTTTGCACATCGCTAATCTGACTGTAATCGTAAAACCAAACGAGGATAAGGAAAACGACGATGAGTACAAATGG
>DAOTXB010000833.1:0-3462 GCA_034435575.1 Anaerolineae bacterium | reverse complement strand
TGTTTCTGGACGGATGAGTTCTAGCACAGAGCGCAGACGACGCACATCATTCGCCAATAAACGTGCCAGTTCACGACCACAATGCACCATAAAGCCATAACGCTCGTCGGGATGATAGGCAAGCGAGGCATAGCGCAACATCGCGGCTAATAGGTCGTCTGTCGGCACTTCGGACGCGTTGAGCAATAAACGAAAGAAGTTCGACTCCTGTGTGAAGTAAAATACCTCTTCCGGTGTACATAAATCTACCGCAGACAGGCTCATTGGTGGACGTGGGGGCAAGCTGTTATAAAAACGTTCTGATGTACCAAAGCCAACATTCAACACACTAATTTCAACCGGAATCATACGATTTTCGCGTTGATCGCGCAGAACATTGGGGTCAACCGATTCCGCCATGACCAATTCGCTAACGAGTAAATCATCTTTGATTTCTACGGCATAGATGACCCCGATGACAAAGATACCGGCATCATTGGCGACGGGTGCTTTAACAAATGCACCAAAATCATGACGCTGGCTGATGTGTACACTGTGCGTGCCACAGGTAAACCCGCGTGTGCTAGCGCGTAACACCCGTCCTACCCGTTCTTGAATATCACTCGTCATACGTATGGCTTCCTTTACACTCCTGATACCAGAACACATTTTCGCATATTTCCTGATGATACACAATACGGGTACAGGATGATAAAAATAACCGGGGAAATCGTATGATCTATGTCAAAGTGATAACTGATGTCTGCTGTAGCGGTGTGGTATACTTTTGTGCGTTTGATAATTGACTAAGCAATCGCAAATTAACCAATCCACTTGCAGAGGAAGTGACCATGAGTGAACTAATTTCCCTGACGATTACGGAAGCGCTCGCCAAAATGGACGCGGGCGAGATTTCTTCCGTTGAACTGACCAAAGCGTACCTAACACAAATCGAAAAACTTGATGATGAGGTCAAAGCATTTATCACCGTGACACCTGAATTGGCACTCGAACAGGCAGAAGCGGCGGACAAAGCGCGTGCCAATGGCGAGAAGAAACCGCTACTGGGCATCCCGTTAGCCATTAAAGATGTGTTGAGCACAAAAGGTATTGAGACAACCTGCGCTTCTCAGATTTTAAAGGGCTATGTGCCGATCTTTGATGCCACGACGATCAGCAATTTGTATGATGCGGGCATGGTCATGCTTGGCAAGCTCAATATGGACGAGTTTGCAATGGGATCATCGACAGAAAATTCCAGCTTCTTTATCACCAAAAACCCCTGGGATACCAGCCGTGTTCCCGGTGGTAGTAGCGGTGGCAGTGCGGCGGCGATTGCGGCGGGCATGGCAATGGGGACGCTCGGCAGTGATACGGGCGGGAGCATCCGTTTACCTGGCGCATTCTGTGGAATCAGTGCACTTAAACCCAGCTATGGGCGTGTCTCCCGTTATGGTTTGATCGCGTATGGCTCATCGCTTGACCAGGCGGGACCCTTTGCACAAACTGCCGAGGATGTCGCCCGTTTATTAGGTATAATCGCCGGACACGATCCCAAAGACTCCACCAGTATGCCGGTTGAAGTGCCGGATTATGTCGCAGAGTTAACCGGAGACATCAACGGGTTGAAGGTCGGCATCCCTAAAGAATACTTTGTGGAAGGGATGGAACCGCATGTGGCAGAAGCGATTGATTCCGCGATCAAACAATTAGAAGCATTAGGCGCGGAAACTGTCGATATTAGCCTGCCCCACACCGAATATAGCTTGCCCGTCTATTATATGGTTGCCACGTCAGAAGCAAGCGCCAACCTCGCCCGTTATGATGGCATCCGCTTCGGCACGAAGATCGAAGGCGATGATATGTGGGAAACTTATCGTGAGACACGCGGTAAGGGCTTTGGCGATGAGGTCAAACGGCGCATTTTGATGGGCACCTACGCGCTTTCCGCCGGATATTATGACGCATTTTATGGCAAAGCGACACAGGTACGCACCCTCATCAAGCAAGACTTCGACAAGGCTTTTGATAAGGTAGATGTCATTGTCGCGCCGACCAGCCCGACCACCGCGTTTAAGATCGGCGCGAACACGGCTGATCCGTTGCAGATGTATCTGGCAGATGTCTTGACCATCAGCGCCAACCTTGCGGGGATTTGTGGCATCAGCATCAACTGTGGCGAGGATGACCTGAATTTGCCCATCGGTTTGCAGATTCTTGGCAAAGCCTTTGACGAGTCGACAATTTTACGCACGGCAGATGCGTATCAGCGCGTGACCGATTGGCACACCAAACGCGCACCACTGGCTTTTGGATAAGCACGCAGGCAACAATAAAAGCCCCTTTTGCGTATAATGAGTAGAGTGCTTCAGGATGATGGTATATCGTCACCCTGAACACCTCCGTCAAAAAACGTAAAAGGGGAATCTCATGACTCAATACAAAATCGCTGTGATCGTTTTGTCTTTTGTGCTTGTGCTCATGCCAATCATCGCGCAGGATGAAGACGAATCCACCCGTAGCTTTTACATGGGTTTTACACCATTTCCCTATGAGATCAGTTTGGATGCTATACAAGATGTATACGCACATATCGCCGATGATGCGGATATGATCGTGCATCATTTTGATAACGGTGTGCCGTGGCAAGAAGCGCTTGACGGTTCGCCCTATAGTGACAATATCATGGATGATTGGACACTTCGGCGAACCCTGACACCACCGGATCATCAGATTTTGGTCAGCTTAACGCCCATCAGCATCGGACGTGATGCCCTCGCGCCGTATCGTGGTGAACAGGATGACATGCCGTTACCCGCCCCCTGGGATAGTTACAGCTTCGATCATCCTGACGTGATTCAAGCCTTCATCAACCATGCCGAAGCCAATATCGCATACTTTCAGCCGGATTATTTGTTGATCGGGATTGAGGTCAACTTGCTGATGAGCCTGCGCCCTGATTTATGGGATGCGTATGTAACCTTACACCGTGAGGCGTACACGGCGATTAAAGCGGCTCATCCTGAGTTACCTGTGATGGTGTCGATGACCGGGGCGGATTTGCTAGAAGGTTACACCGATGTCGATCATGCAGATCAAATGCGCGCATTAGCCGACATCATCGACACTACGGATGTGCTGGCGCTCTCCATTTATCCTTTTATCACCGCGTTTTTGACGAACAGCATTCCAACAGAAATTTTTGACCAGCTAGCAGAATTAACGGATAAACCCCTCGCCATTGCAGAAACCGGCTATCCAGCACAACCATTTCGCATTGAAATCGGCGCGGATATTCAGTGCAACGGTACGCCGGAATTACAGGAAGAATGGATCACACTGGTGCTGGAATCAGCGCAGGCATATGAGTATCAGTTCGTGACGAATTTCATCCTGCAAGATTATGACTCATTGTGGGAAGCAATCGGTGGGCAAGCAGATTTGACGATTTTGTGGCGGGACACCGGATTATATGATGAAAAT
>DAOTXB010000832.1:0-5034 GCA_034435575.1 Anaerolineae bacterium | reverse complement strand
AGTTTACGATACCCTTTGTAAACCCGTTGGCGGAATTCAAGTTGCATGTCATCCAATCGGTTAAATTCTTCGCCGAATAGTGATGCCTTTTGTCGACGGCGCAGGGCTTCTTCTGGCGAAATCTCAAAATAGATCGTTAAGTCTGGTGTTAAACCACCCGTCGCAAAGTTCACGATGGAACGCAATGCACTCAGCTTTAAGCCATGCCCATAGCCTTGATAAGCGTAGGTTGAGTCAAAAAAGCGATCACTAATCACCACGCCACCCGCCTCCCAAAAAGGACGAATGACCTCATCAACAAGTTGTGCGCGAGATGCACAGAACAGCAACAACTCTGCACGGGGATTTACCGGCGTTTTGTCCGTTTTTTCCATCAGAATTTCACGGATTTTATCGCCCGTATAGGTGCCCCCTGGTTCGCGTGTGAGCAGATACTTGATGCCTTTTTCCCGTAACACCGCCGTCGCCTCGCGGATTTGTGTGGTTTTTCCGCTACCGTCCAAGCCTTCAAAGGTAATAAACATATAACGTCCCGATTTCTTCCGTTCACCGTTGTTACCGGAAATGGATTATATAGGTAGAACCGTCGCTTGCCCATGTATTTTCGCGCATGTCTGCACGATAAGCACACAGGACGCACACCCCACGCACCTGAGTGCTTGAGCAAGTTCTCACTAATCGTTTACCGTCAATATATAAATATCTACTACACTGTTAAAGGTTATGCTATGCAAGGACACAATGTGAGTTTACCGTCAACAACCACCCAACAGGGCAATGTCTACACACCACCGCATCCACTTAAACAACTCGGTATCATGGGCTCATACATTTTCCGCGCTATGACGGGTGCCTATGGCATGAGCGTGAGTGGATTTTTGATTTTGCGTTTACTCATTAGCGAGGACATATGGTCAGGTATCGCATTTTTCAACTCATTTGTCCATATTTTGATCTTACCTGCGGTGATCCTCTTCCCGATTGTAGTGGTCTTCTGGCGCAGAGAGCTTATGTTATTGACCATCGCACCATTTGCATCATTTATGCTGTGGTACGCGCCGACGTTCGTCAATAATCCGCCAGATGATCCCGGAACAGCACAGCTTACGCTGGTGACGCATAACATCGCGTCTTATCGCGTCGATAGTGATGCATTATCGGCATTAATCCTGGAGACAGATGCCGATGTGATCTTGATTCAGGAATTGGGTGAATCGGCGGCGGCATTTTTAACGGAAACACTCGCAGAGGCGTACCCATATCAGGCGCTGTATCCACACATAAGCCCGGTACGGGGTCAGGGTGTGTTGAGCCGTTATCCTATTCTGGAAGATTCCGTCATAAGACCTTACGCCTTCTATCAACAACGCGTGTTATTAGATGTCGATGGTCAGGAAATTGTGGTGTATAACGTTCACATCTCCAATCCTTTTGCGGGTAGTTTTGTCGCCCGTCACAATGATATGAGCGACTTGTTGGCGCGGGTAAACGCAGAAACCCTGCCAGTTATCATCGGCGGAGACTTCAACCTGACTGAACATGCCGCTGATTATGCGCGCTTCTCAGATCATTATGTAGATGCGTATCGGCAAGCCTCACGGGGATTTGGCTGGACGTTCGCACCATCAAGCAGGTCATGTGTTAGGAATTTGCTAGTGTGTCAACTAGCGCGGATTGATTATGTCTTTCATGATGAGGCGATCACCGCATTGGAAGCCGAGGTATGGTCGTCGTCAGCCAATTCTGATCATTATCCTGTGTGGGTACGGCTGGCGCTCCCGCAATAGGTTAGAAAATCGTTTGTAACGGAAACGCCAAAAAAACCGCATCTCTGCGGATTGGCGTTTTCTGGTTTGTGGACATACTGTGTTCGTTAGGCACTAGCGTGGAGGTTGGCATTGCGATAGATGACGGTGTCTTCACGTTCAATATCAGTGTTGAACGTTCCCTGACCAGCCTCTAATACTGCCCACACGGACGTTTTAAAAACATTGTCTACATTGGCAACCGTCATCAAACGTTCCCAATATTCACAGTCCTGACACGCAACAAAACCTTCAGTACCACGACGGATTGGACCTTTGAGCTTCATAGTATGTTGAACAAGATGATCACTACCACACCGGCAACGACCACGTTTGAATGCACTTACGACTTGTGATGCCATCCGACAACTCTTCCTGTTTCTCAGCAGAAAACTTCATGCGTTTGTTTGTCACACTATTAAATATACCGTAAATTAACCATTCTTGTATATAGCCACAACCTTTAAACATACGAAAGCATTTGACTCTAACACTTGCACTCTCCATCGTAAGACAATGAAACCTTTACTTTGTAACATTATGTTACAAGTGTAAACACAAAAAATAGATGCAATTAGGGTGGTCATCTGCTCTGCATCTGCTAGGATAGGCGCATCTAATAGAAATTTTCACAGTATTATGTCCATTTTCCACTGCATAACACCTGTTTAAATTTCCCCATAAGAGCAAATTTTCAGGAGTAGTCTATATGTCTAAAGCAAAAACAGGCGATACCGTTCGCGTTCATTACACGGGTAAACTCGATGATGGTAGTGTATTTGATAGTTCAGCAGGACGCGATCCATTAGAATTTACGCTAGGGTCACAACAGGTGATCCCTGGCTTTGAAGGTGCCGTCGATGGATTGACCATCGGTGAGAGCGTGACCACACGGATTGAGCCGGATAATGCTTATGGTCATCGCCGTGATGAACTGGTATTAGAGGTTGCGCGGGGAGAGTTCCCGCCGGATGTCACGCCAGAGATCGGAATGCGCCTTGCCATCGAACAGCCCGACGGACAACAGGTACCGGTTACGATCACCGATGTAGACGACAGCACCATTACATTGGATGCTAATCACAGTCTCGCGGGTCAGGCATTGAACTTTGACATTGAATTGGTCGAAATCGTATAAGCCATAGCGACTTCAAGTCAAACTCAATACGCAAAACAGTGGAGTAATCATCATCGATTGCTCCATTTTTTATTCTGTGACGACTGTCTCGATCTTAGCACGCAGGGCATTGACAAGTGCCTGTAGCGATGGATAGGTTTGATTGTCGGATGAGACTGTCCAATGTGTATGCTGATCCAGTTGCGTCAGCATGACAGTTAATTCTGCATCAGGTTCTACAATGAAGCCCGCCCGTTCCAACGCCCGCACCGTCCAGATATGGGGCAAACTTGCCTCGCTCTGTATACTATGTACACTGATCCGCGCATGATTCGGTTGCCGGAGTTTGAAGGCTCCAGTAAACGGGTCGAAGATAACCCCTTCGCTTTGAAATGCCCGTGAGAAGGCTCCGTTTAAAACAAGGTCTTCCGGCGCACCCATCATCATCCTGGGATCGCTCTCCTGAGACATCAACCAGATACGATCCGATGTGCGTAAAGCGAGGTCAAGATCGTGTGTAGAGAGCAATACAGCCTGTCCACTGGTGTGTGCTAATTGCTTGAGCACCTGCATGATCTCTACGCGACGTGGTAAATCGAGAAAAGCGGTAGGTTCATCCAGCAAAATGACATCCGGTTCCTGTGCTAAGGCACGGGCGATCATGATTTTCTGCCGTTGTCCATCGCTCAATTCATTGACCGGCTGTGTCGCAATCGTCACCGCACCAACGGATTCCACCGCCCAACGGATTATCGCCTCATCATGATCGCTCAAACTCCCTGCCCAGCCTGTATACGGATGCCTGCCCAGCGCGACAAGCTCATATCCCGTCAAATAACCGGTATCGGGGCGATCTGTCAGCACAATACTTAGGCGCTGTGCCCGCGACATCTGCGATACTCTGTGGACATCATCACCAAGTAGCGTAACCTCACCGGATAAGGGGGTTTGCATCCCGGCTAATGTGCGGAGTAAGGTGGATTTGCCCGCACCATTCGGACCAATCAAACACACCAGTTCCCCGCGTGATAGCGTCAGGTTAAGGGAATCGGCAACGATAATCGGCGGGCGACGTGGTGCGTCGTAGCCAATTCGCAACTCGTTTGTTTGTAGCACCGAGGGCATAGCTGTGTTCCTGTACGATTGTACATAATCTCAACACATTATACCCGTTCCGTTTAACATATTGAAGTGATTAGACTATGGCATATGCGCGGATAACAACGCGATAATCTCTTGATTGTCCATGCGGTTTGCGAGATCGAGCGCGGTCATGTTATTCGCATTCTGCAAGTGCATATCCGCACCATTCTCCAGCAAAAAACGCACGATTGTTGGATGGCGATAAGCGACGGCGGCACGCAATGGGGCACCATCACCTGCTGTGCCATTGATATGTTCAGGATGTGCTTTGAGCAAGTCTTTGACCGAATCCAATTTCCCAAATTGTGCGGCGATCTCTACGGTCAACGGTGAATGGGGCAAAAGACGATCAAATACGGCTTGATGTCCGTTCACATGCGCCCATTGTACGGGCATGCTATCAAATTGTTCATCGTGCAGGCTGGCATCTGCCCCATTTTCTAGCAAATAATCTACAATAGCTAATTGTCCACGCCAGGCAGACTCATGAAGTCCGGTACGATTATGTTTTACGGTCACGTTGACGTCTATCCCACGTTGTAGGAAAAATTTCACCGCGTCTAAATGACCACATAAGCACGCTTTGACAAATGCCAGCGCAATAATCTCATCGCGCTCCGTCAAACGTTCACCATAGGCACTGATATACGGGGTTAAAGCCTCCGCTTCAAGCATCGTTGCTAACCGGTCAACACGACCCGCCGCCGACGCAAAGACCAGGTTCTTAAGCTGTGCGCCCGCTTTTAGCAATGCCTCAACCGACTCTGGATACCAGAATTCGAGCGCCGTGGCAAGGGGTCGCCCTTCGTTCAGGATGCCATCCGGCTTTGCACCGTATTTAACATAGGTATGCACCAAATCCGCCTGTACACCAGCTTCGTGGGGGTGCGCGCTAGAAACCAGTGCGACTAATGGGGTTGCTCCCGCATCACCGCCATAAAATGAGGCGGTTGCGTCAGGGTCTGCGCC
>DAOTXB010000831.1:0-4500 GCA_034435575.1 Anaerolineae bacterium | reverse complement strand
CGTAGCGCGGTGTTGGGTTAACTGTACAGTTCACCCAACACCGCGCTACGGTTCAATGTGCCGATACCGGATACAGCGGGGTGGGTGAATCGTAGTACCGATGAGCTTGCACATTTTCAGAACACAGCACTTGGCGCGGATATTTATGTCACTGCTTTAGATGGTACAGATTTATCCGCCAGTATTGTCGCTGTTTTGAACGATCTGCTGGACGAGCCAACGCTAGAAATCGTTACTGAGTCTGAGGTAAATCTGGGCGGTACACGCTGGTTACAGCAACTCTACACCTTGCCTGACGGACGCGATATCACCGCTTTCGGGGGTCTGCGTGATACTGATGATATTTATATCCTGACTTATGTCAACAGTGTGCCAGATGTCGATTATTCGATGCTCGTTGTGCAACAAGATGATGCCAATATTGAGGCGGGCATTTCGATTGTGCTCACGCAACTTGACATCAACGCTGAGGCTGTGCCAGATCGTGAAGATATGATCACATTAAGTAATGGAGATTGGTTGCAACAGGTCTATGAGCGTGAAGACGTGCGTTTACTCGCACAACAGCGCCCCGGCAACGCGACTTATGTTGTGGTAGAGCGCAATGGTGACGGCACCTTATTGGAAGGTGTGAACAAACAATTTTTCACCGTGTTTCTGGGCTTTTTTGTTACACCGAACAATGACCAGTATTTATGGCTAGGCATTTCAGTGAGCGCTTTACTCGTACTTGGGTTGATCGCTACATTTGTTACGCGTCGTCGTAATTTGAAGAAAGATATTGCACTTATTCAGCAATTGCGAGAAGAATAACACGTCTGCTAATCAAACGCTGTGTGACCAGAAAAACCATACAGCGTGTTATGAAGCTCGTACAATAAGATAAGCGAATGCCGTGTGAATATTTCGCTCACACAGCATTTTCTGATTTGCGATATTATGCCAATGGGTCAAGCAAATAGCGGGCAATCAGGTGGGTGGTATGTTTGATGCTGTCTTCATGTGTCCGCTCATAGGCATGAGACGCATCCACGCCCGGACCAAATAACCCGACACGAGCATCCTGTCCTGCGCGCCAATACGATGTGCCATCCGATGCATAATACACATAAATATCCAGGTTATAGGGTATTTCGTTGGTATCAGCGAGGCGACGGAATTTATTGTTCATATCAAAATGATAGGGTCCACCCGCGTCCTTAACGCAGATGCTGACGGAAAATTCGTCCCCGGTTTGCCCAGAACCAATCGCGCCCATGTCAATCGAGACTAATTCTTCGATTTCATCCGGTAATCCGGTTGCACCACCATGCCCCACCTCTTCATAATTGGCGATCAAGAAATGGCTGGTCTGTGCCGGTTGAACACCTGCGTCTTTTAGCGCTAACAACCCGCCATAAATGCCTGCAACGCCCGCTTTATCATCCAGAAAACGCGAACGGATAAACCCTGCTTCTGATCGTTCGATGCGTGTATCGAGAAATACGAAATCTCCAACAGAGATACCATACTCGCGGGTTTCCTTCGCATTCGATGTTTTGAGGTCAAGCCGAACTTCCATAGTGTCGTCGTTACGGTCAGAGGTGTGGATGCCACGATTAACATGTGTGCTGGTATTGGATGGTGCGATGGTTCCGCGATAGCGTTTATTATCGTTGGTGCGTATCGTCACCCCTTCTGATTCCACGCCTCCCCAGAGCAAACCACCGAGGCGGGTACATTTTAAGCGTCCATTACTCTTGATCGCTTTAACCATCAACCCGAGCGTGTCGATATGGGCGGTCATCCCCACTGCCTTGTCGGTGTTTTCACCCGGTACGGTGATGAGTAAAGCACCTTTGTTTGTGTCAGAAATTGTCAGGTTGGGTATATCGAGTTTTTCAAATTCACGTCGTACATAGTCAATTGCCTCAACATGGTAACCGGTGGGGCTGTGGGTATTGAGTAGCCCGATGAGGAAATCCATCACCTTTTCCATGTTAATTTTAAGTTCTACGGACATATAAATCTCCTTCGTTGTGTGCGTAAATTATCAGACTGTAACGCAAAATAGTTGTTGAGCAAAAGTGGCCTGTGTGAAATGGTCTTAGGGCGTAAAGAAGCGATAATATGCCGCACCAGACAAAATCGCTCGTAAGGCTCGACCATCAATAATGGTGTCAAAGTGTAGGCGTTCCGGTGAGCGCTCATCCATGCCGGGGCGGTAGATGGCTTCTTCTAATAGCTGAAGGGTTTCGCTGTAACCGGAACTGTGTAACATCAATAATTGCCCCTTGCGAATGATGACTCTAAACGTCGGGTTCCAGAAATTGTGGGAGCGATAACGCCCAACATAGGCATGCCAGATTTCGGGTGTTTCAAATGTAGTGATGCCTGTGTGAGTGTCATTCACATACCATGCGTCTCCATAGATGACCTCTGTGATAGCGCCATCATCATTCCGCGAAAATTCAAACATATGCTGTGAATAGACCGGGTGCGAAACGACAAAGCGATCTTTGTCCCGTCGAAACAATTGAATATCCTCAGCCTCAAGTTGTAGATACAGATGTCTGCCTTCCGCGATGAAGCTGAGTGTGTTGCCATTGGAAGCCGTAAACATGCCTGTGAAGTCAGTTGCGTTTTCGATCAGCGAGGGTTCATCGATTAGCGGTAATTTGGGGAGTGGTTGCTTGGCATGTGCCGCCCGTGTCAATCGTAATGCCACGTCAGCGATGCTAAACAAATCACAATAGGCGTGATTGGCGAGCACGATAACGCCCAATTTATTGATCGCATCAACGAGCATTATTGACGAATAGCCGAGCATGTTGCCACCGTGCCCAAAATGTGTGATGTCATCAAATGTGCTGATGGTCACACCATAGCCATAATGATGTTCGCCGAATGCTTCTGTGTAGGCGGTGGTTATCAGGTCAAAACTTGTATCTGTGATTACCGCTTGTCCGTCATCGGCAAGACCGCGATTGATGATACAACGCAGGAAAATCAGCATATCGGACGCATTAGAGACGATACTGCCATCTCCATACCCATACTCAAACCAGGGCGCGGGCACAAATGGATAGCCCGGCAAGGGTGGGCGGTCATCATACAAATGTGTGTAGCCAACAGCCAGCCGATGTCGAATATGATGGGTAATGACGGGTAAAGTATTTGTCATGCCTAGCGGGTCAAGTATCCGTGCTTGAACAAGCTCCCCATAGGCAATGCCGGTCACATTTTCCAATAAAGCCGTCAAAATTTTGTAACCGATATTTGAGTAATGGAAATAGGTGCCCGGCGGGGTTCCGGTGTGTGTATGGCGCAAAAGGTAGGCTTCATAACGATGCTCGCCTGTATCATCTGTGCCTGCAATAATGCCTGCTGTGTGGGTCAATAAATGATGCACGGTGATGGGTTCATCAAATGTGCTATGGACACGAAACCATTCTAGATAAGTATTCAGGGGCGCATGTAAGTCAATAGTCCCGTTTTCCACTTCTTGCAGGACTAAGATAGCGGTAAAAAGTTTACCGATAGAGCCAATTTGAAAGAGAGATTGCTTTACAAGAGGTTGACGTGCGCCAACATCCGCAAGACCTTCGGTTTTGGAGAATAGTGTGTGTGTGTCGTCTGTCAACCCTAGAGACATCGCGGGAACATTGTGCTGGCGCATTTTTTGTGTGATGAATAAATCAAGTCGCATTAAGGCTTCTTGAAAATCAGTCATTTAATTGGCTTTCTTAAACAGCGGCACCCAATTAATGATACAATCAAATTGATGAACAGACATTTTGTTACTAGATTATAACTTCTTAAAATGTATATTATGCCAATTTACTCAAATCGGTGAGGTGATATGGCGAAGATAGCGGTCAGGCGTGCGACAATGCAGGACACCAGCGCGATCAGCCAGTTATTCCGCAAACAGATCAAAGTATGGCAGAGGATCAACGCAGAGGGGCAAGTAGAAGATTTGCCGTATGACGCGCTCTCGATCTATGAACGCTGGCTACACGGCGGAGCATGGATGAGTATTGAGACATCCGCCATTTTGCTCAGTCATTTATTGTGTGGGGCGGGAGTGCCGCTGATAGCAGAAACAGATGGTGTTGTCCGCGCTTATGCAGAAATTTATCCCGGTGATGAGCCGGAACCATTCGGGCGACATTGGCATTTATCTCATCTGATTACAGGACGAGAATACGGCGAAAAAGCCCTGCTAAATGCTTTGCTTCAGTTCATGGTAGAACAGGCACGGCAGGACGATATAGAGCGGGTGACGGTCAGTATTTCTGGCTATGATAATGATGCGGCAACATTTTACAGTCAATTTGGTATGATTCCGTTGCACGACGTGGTACGCGTGGGCATCTCTGCACAAACGGGGCAGGGTTTTTATAAAGTTACCCCTTATGTGGAGGGTGAACCGGCGAAAATTCAGGGCTGGCATATGGACATCGGGCGGACAGAGAGTGCCCGTCATCATTGGGAAACATTGTGGGCAAATTTGTGGGG
>DAOTXB010000830.1:0-11642 GCA_034435575.1 Anaerolineae bacterium | reverse complement strand
GCTAAAGATAAACGTTGCCAGAAGCGGTGCGATCACGGACGCTGTTGGTGCGGTCAATTGCCGGATTGCATTCGCCCTTACCCGTTGATCTGTGGGGATGAGCATCGTCACGGAAGCGTTAAATGCAGGGGTTTGAAACACACCAAAAATTGCCTGAATCAGCGCGACAACGTACAGATGCCATATTTGAAAATTGCCACTGATGAAGCTCAATAGCAGAATCAGTGTGCCTATCGCCCCGCCAGCATCCGCCAGCGCCAGCACATACCGTCGATCCATGCGGTCAGCCAGCACGCCGGAAAAACTCGCCACGAACACCGCTGGCAATGCGGTAAAAAAAGATACCAGTGCCAGAGGGGTTGCCTGTCCAGTTTCGAGGAAAATCCAGATACCAAAAGCAAGACTACTCACCCGACTGCCGATGAGAGACAGTACCTGCGTGATGATAAGGACATAAAAAATACGTAATCCCTGTACTTTTGGCGGTTCAGCGCTGGTTGCTGACATCATAATGATCCCATTCTCGTCGTGTTTCACGCTTATAGTAAGGTAGTTTACAAATTGCTGATCTTACATTGGTGCTATGGCTCAATTGTTAATTCATCAATCGCCAACGATGATCGATATTCTACACAATACCCAAAAACGGACGACAAATCAGCCATATTAGGACACGAAATGGACAGAAAATGGACAACATGGGCGCTCTACACAGGGATAATCGGCACATGATACACTTATCAGCACAATAATTATGGAAAACGACCACTTATGCTGAACATCCTCTACACACAAAACCTGCGCGGAAACCTCGCGCTGTTGCCACGTCTGTATACATTTATGCGCTCGCTCAAAGACGAGGGACGCGCAATTGTGTTGGATTTAGGGGGATCGTGTGATGATGCCGTATGGCATTGTCAGGCTACGGCGGGACGGTCTACATTGATCGCATTAGATGGCATGGGCTATCATGGCGCGAACATCAACGGTGCGCTAGATACAGTAATCGCGCAAAAACTAGCAGAACAGGTCGCGCTCCGGTTATGTGATGGTGATACACTAAAATACGTTGATGCGGATTCAGGCTTAGAGATTATGCTGAAGGCTGACAAAAAAACCGCGCTGAACGGCAACATCCTAACTTTACAAGCGGTGAACGCCGGGCAAATCGGTCAGGTCATTGTACAGCGCGACTCGTTGGCTGTGCATCGTGCAAAGGTACACACCGTTCCCGAGTCTGCCTTGCCCGACCCAACTATCGCCGGTGTGATCGATTTCATCATCGGAGAAGCGCGCTTTTATCAAAAACGGCGTGAGGAACGCTAATCCTCAAAAATCGTAGCCATGATCGCGCAGACAGTCGGCACGCCCCGGCGCGGTAAAGGGATAAAGGTCATCATTTTCAAGGTAAAATAGACCCAGACTCTCCCCATTAACCACCCATTCACCCGCTACCGAACAGGGTCCGCCCTCATAAGATTCAAAGCGCACGATAAATTCTGCTGATCCAGGCTGATTGCTGGCGGGGGCGTTACCCGTGTAAAAACTGCACATGATCCACAAGCCCACCCAGAGCAGTAGGGTAAGAAATAATGCAACGATCCGTGCCCGTTTGATCGGCACATACTGCACACGATGATGCACACGCACCTCGGAGAAAAACGGGTGTTGTTCCGGTTGTGGTCCTAAATCCGCGAACGGGTCTTCGATGTCGTTAGGCTGTGGTCCTAGATCTGCAAAGGGGTCTTCAAAGTCGGGTGATGACGGTTGCTCTTGTGGTGGATGCCCCATAGCGCTATCCTCTGCGCTGACGATATGGTTTATTATCGCACAAAGGCGTGTATTCACCTATTGAGATGTATGATTCACAGTTGTCGGCATAAATCCGAAAAGCCTATCATAAGGCGACCTGTGTGGATAGATCGCCCCTGACATTGTGCTAGGTATTCACTAACGCGGGAAGGTATAACGCACGGTGTAGGTGATGACCGTTTCTGTCCCCGGTTCGACCATTGCGCGGAATTCGATGGTGTCTGAGTCAAGTTGTTCAAAATCCATCGTCGTGCTGATGATTTCCCAATTTGTCCAGCGGAACAGATTCTCCGGCACACGAATCTCTACTGTTTCATCATCTTTGCGGTTACGCAGGCGAATTTCGTATGATTCTTCGATGACATTATTGCCAATACGCTGGAAACCCGTCTGGATGCGTTCGCCAACGAGGTCAAAGGCATTGCCCAGATAGATGTTGACCATCTCGCCCTCGGGGGTGTGGTCGATGCGATTTTCGCCGATAAGTAACGCCGCGCCGTCAATATCTTCCTGATATACACGCACGCGTCCGGCGGGGAGGTCTGCACCAAGACCACTTTCTTCGTCCGTGCTGAATTCTAGGTAGCTCTGGACATCGGTTATTCCAGATTGTCCGTAGAATTGATCGGGAATCGGGTTGCCATAGTTGATGTAGCCAAGGGTAGCGTTGTAGACGAAATAAGTATTGGCGCTGACACCGTTGCCCGTGACAAATTCGACCTGTTTGGTTTCGTTATCACCGATGGTCACGGGGCGACCAATTTCGTAGAGCTGATATTCAAAGAATTCGCGTTGTTCCACACCACGATCAGCCTCGGCGACAGATTGCGCCATCATTATTTCTTCATCAGCAAACTGCCTCATCTCCGGTTGTACGCGGTTCACATCCCCCGCGACCAGCTTCACGAGGGCATCCTCAAAGCTGGTGCCACTGGTGTTGGTCAGCGTTACCCACCCGTTGAGGTCAAGCGAGGTATCATCCGTGCCCAGCAACAGATTATAATCTGCCGTCCAGCCAATTCCTCCGGTTAAATAGGTCAGTTCAACCTCTTGTTGACCACCCTGTGCGCTATCGATCAACCAGCGTAATGTCGGACGGGTGATGAGTCCGTCGGGTAAATTGGGGAAGCGCAGATCACGCACACTGCTCAGGCTAAGTGCAACCACACCACCATCGTCTGTACGCAGGATAATTTCACCGTTGCGCCCGCTGAGTAACTCACCTTCAAAAACTTCACCATCGAGCATCGTGGTAACGATAATGCGCTCATCCAGATAACGTTGTAGTAACGCCTCGCGTCCAACAAGGTCGAACACATAATTTTGTTCGAGTACGGAGGTGCCTTCGGGGTCGGTCAACGAGGAGAAGCTGACAGATGTCGCATCAATCCGTGCGGCGACGCTGACGAAATCTACCTGATTCAAACCAGTTGTCAAATCGAGTGTGCGGCGATCTTGTACGAGTGAAGACCCTTGATTGTAAATGGTGACGGCGAGTGAGTCGGTCACCGGTTCCGGCGCGATATTTACGGGTTGATCATCCTGTGCCAGCACGCCGAAGCCGAGTGCGAGCAGTCCGAGTGTGAGTAAGAGTATCCATCGTTTCATAAGGTTGTCTCCCTAATTTTTGTCTAAAGTGTTATCACTATCATATGCTAGAACGCCGTTGCACTGTATTTAGTTCCATTGATTCACATATCATGCCCCATAGTCCGTCATAAATGATCTTATCGACGCAATCGCTAGCATGTAACTATGTCGTCCCTTGACAGGTCATGTCGCTCACGTATGATGGAGCGATTCTGCTCGCAACACGATGAATGGAATCACATGACAACAGGACGTATCTCCCCCGCACGCTTAGCTGTACTAATGATGTTCTTCAGCAACGGGGCTGTTCTCTCTAGCTGGGCATCCCGCATCCCCCAAATACAGGACAAATTAGGATTGAGCGAAGGCGCACTCGGCATTGTTTTGCTCGGTCTTGCTGTTGGTGTGTTGACCGCTTTACCACTTGCTGGCGGTTTGATCGTGCGTTTCAGCAGTCGCTCGGTCTTGCTCTTCGCCGGAATCGCCAATGTGCTGACCTTGCCCTTATTGGCGCTTGCACCGGAAGCGATCTTGCTGTGGTTTGCGTTGTTCCTGTTCGGCGCGACAACCAGCACAATGGACATCGCCATGAACGCACAGGCGGTGGGTGTGGAGAAAAATGTCGGCAAGCCGATTATGTCATCGTTCCACGCCGCCTTTAGCATCGGGGCATTTGTCGGCGCATTGATGGGCAGTGGCGCGGTGGCGGTGGGTTTTGAACCGTTATCACATTTTCTCATCGCTTCGGTGATCTTCGGCGGAATTATCCTCTCATTCACCCGCCAGACGATTGACATTGACGGTGAAATTGAAGAAAGCGGGGGCGCGATCTTCCGTTTGCCGGTGCGGGCATTGTGGGTGCTCGGGGCGCTGGGTTTTTGTGCTACCATCGGCGAAGGCGCGATGGCGGATTGGAGCGCGGTTTATATGGAGGATATTGTCGGCACCACCGAACAGGTCGCGCCGTTGGGCTTTGCCGCCTTTTCGTTGACCATGACCGGAGGTCGTCTCATCGGCGATTGGCTGACAGCGCGATTCTCCGCTGTGACCATTGTGCGTCTGGGCGGTCTGTTGAGCGGTAGCGGTTTGTTAGTCGTGGTCATCCTACCGGAAACTATCCCCGCATTGATCGGATTCGCATTTGTTGGCGCGGGACTCGCCACCATTGTGCCGATTGTGTTCAGCGCGGCGGGGAATATGCCCAATGTGCCCTCTGGTGCGGGAATCGCAGGGGTCGCCACCATCGGCTATGCGGGTTTTCTGGCAGGACCTCCGGTAATCGGTCTCATCGCAGAGGCGACATCCCTACAATCCTCGTTATTGCTCGTCGCCGCTTTTAGCTATGGAATCAGCTTTCTGGCGAACGCGGTCAGCCATCATGGGCGTGACCTTGAACCTATAGAAGCGACGGGTTAAGTGGGTTGTTTATTGTCATGCTGAATCAAAAGGGCGAATGGTTATGTTCGCCCCTATAGATGAGTTGATATTGTTCTGGATACGTCACTTTAGACGTACACGATGTTGTCCTCATTTTTGGCTTTACGACTTTCGTCATGCGGGACTTTGACCACATAGGTACTGACGATTTTATCGTGCCAACCCTGATTTTTACCGTCGAAGATCGCCCATAGCCACCCAATGTGTAAAACAAGCGAGTTCAGAAGATAGCCGAAGTAACGCAGGATCGCATCCGTCGCATTTAACGGCTCGCCGGAGGTCTTAATGACACGAATGCCCTTGAGCATCTTACCCGGGGTTTGCCCGTTTTGCTGTGTCAGGAAGAACCAGTGATAGATAAGGTGTACGGCGATGTTGCCCAATGCCCACTCACTGCCACGCACACCGATCAAGCTGGTGATAATGCCGATGATGAGCGTATCAATCGCCAGTGCGATGAAGCGTTCACCGATGCTTGCCAGTTGATATTCAGGGCGTGGAATGGTGGTATAAAAGTCGTCGTTTTTAGATTTTTCTTGTTCAATATCCATCAGAGTCTTATCCCTCTACAATTTATCTTTGCTTATAGACCTGTATACGCAAGTATTCGCGCATTGGTTGCATAATATCGTGTCACTTACCCGTTTTTGCGTTTTTCATCGTCAACTTTAACGACATAAGTCTGCGCGATTTTGTCGTGCCAGCCTTGCCTGTCGCTGTCGATGAATGCCCATAACCAGCCCAGACTGGCAACTGCCGAATTTAACAAATAGCCCAGATAGCGCAGTACTGCGTCCGCATCACGAATTTCTGTGCCATCGACCTTGATGACCTGAATTTTCATCAGCATCTTGCCCGGTGTTTGCCCGTTCTGCTGGGTGAGGAAATACCATTGATAGCCCACGCCGATCATAAAGCTGATGATGCCCCCGCCCCATATGCCACCGCCACCCCCAACACCGACGATACTGCCGATAATCGAGACCAGCATGGTATCAATCGCCAGTGCGATGAAGCGTTCGCCATAATTTGCTAGTTTGAAGGTACGTGTTTGTTCCATAACGATGCCTTTCATCAACAGTTATACTCACTATATACCCTATACGTAAGGAGGGCGCGATACGTCTCAATGCGTATAATCGAATCAGGCGATGGAAAAGTCTATGGTGACAGATAGAGTAAGTGGCGTAGGAGGAATGCTACCTACCTTTGCATGAGTTGAATCAGATTGCCACAGGTGTCATCAATCATCGCTAAGGTCACATTTTCCATTTCAGTTGGTTCCATGAAAAATTCTACCCCAAGTGACTTTAGGCGTTCATATTCTGCATGAATATCCTCTACGCCAAAAGAAGTCGCGGCGATTCCCTGTTCAAATATGCCCTTCTGATAGTCTTTTGCTACGGGGTTATCGTTCGGTTCTAGCAAAAGTTCTGTACCGTCTTGGTCATTGGAGGAAACAACAGTGAGCCATCTAAATTCACCAGCAGGCACATCTTCTTTCTTCACGAAGCCTAGTGTCTTAGTATAGAACTCTAGAGCTTTATCCTGATCGCTAACAAACACACTCGTTAAAATGATCTTCATGGCAATTGACCTTTTAGCGTTTAATCCACACAAATTGTGTTGTTGCGGGAGTGTGAGTAGCCATTAATCCGTCGTGGCGATTGTATACAACAGTTCAGCCAGCTTGTCCGGGGTGGAAAGCATCGTCCAGTGTCCACCATCTAAGGCATGAAATTCTACATTTCCGTACAATGCTTTCTGCGCGTCCGTTAAGTTGAGATGCCTACCGATGAAGATTGACGGCACATCAAATTCTTCGGATTTGATAATCGCCTTATCGGTCACGGTTTTTGCTGGATGGTCAATGAGCTTATTTGCTAAATAGTCCGCTAGTTCCGGGGTGAGGTGTGGTTGTTGCGCTAGGTCTTCGCGTGTTGGCGGTTGCCATTTTCCAGCATTTGCTTCAATCGCTTGATTTTCCTCTTTAGGATCAAGTTCTGCAACTTGAAAAAGCGTCTTGCCATTGGTTGGAAGAAATGCCTCGATAAAAATGAGTGTTGAAATTTTGTCCGGTATTTGGTCTGCAACTTGTGCAATCACAAAGCCAGAATAGCTGTGCCCGACGAGTATGATGTCCGTCAGGGCATGGGTCTGGACAAAGTGCTTAACATCATCAACATGGTCTTGCAGTCCAGCATCTTTGTTGTCATGCTCAGAATGCAATCCGCGCAACGTGATTGAATATACGGTGTGATTTTGTTTCTTAAGGATTTTCGTCACATCGTTCCAGACCCACGCGCCCATCCACGCACCGGGAACAAATAAAAATGGCTTTTTCATGGAGTTACCCTCTGTCTGAATCCTTTGTCGTCCAATGATAGGGTATATCAACTTGAAAAATAGAACAAGTGTTTTAGCATAATCTCCAAGTCTACACATTGAAGTGAGTGCTATTCTTCTGTGGGGCGTTCCTGCACAATCCATTCATTGCCGTCAGGATCACTAAAGAAAATGAACGAGTTCCAGCGCCCACCCCGCCCGTCTACAAATTTTGTGCCATCGTAGTTTTGGATGCTACTTACATCGACACCGTGTTCCAACAGCATTGTCCGAACCGCCCCAACATCTGCTACGACAAGCTGTAAGCCTTTCACTGTTCCCGGTTGCATTTTGGTGTAACCATTATCGAGATTTATTGAACACCCTGACCCCGGCGGTGTTAGCTGAACGGTGCGATAGGTTTCTCCGGTTGGCATATCAACCTCGACGACAAATCCTAATTGTTCATGGTAAAACGCTTTGGCACGGTCAATATCTGACACCGGCACTGTTACGACTTCAAGTTTCATCTCCATTACAAACGCTCAATTCTGTCTCATTAAATGCAATACGGATTATAAAAGTATGTTATCAGAAAATGTAGAACAAATATTTTACTTTTGCTCACACTTTCCAGTGTTAAGCCTTGGTTTTTTAACTCACAAGTAAATTGTGCGACGTTCGTTAATCACAATGCAACCATCTCTTAAATTATGCTACAAATAATTGAGACGTTGTATCTTGCGTCATCTAAACCCCCAATCAATAAGGAGAAAATTTTTCATGCGAAGACTAATTGCACTCATAATCGTGGGCATGCTTACGTTGAGCATCGCACCAGCATTGGCGCAGACCGAAGGCGGGGTCGATATTGTCCCCATCGGAACATATGAGACGGGCTTGTTCGACGAGGGCGCACAGGAAATTGGCGCTTATGACCCTGTGTCACAGCGTCTTTTCGTCACCAATGCAGATGCCGATTCGGTTGATATTCTGGACATTAGCGACCCCACAACACCAACGCTCATCACCAGCATCACCTTTGAAGATTATGGCGATAGCGTTAACAGTGTTGACGTATATGATAGCGTTGTCGCTGTGGCGGTAGAAGCAGAGGACGTGGACGCAAACGGTTTTGTCGTCTTTATGGACACTGATGGCACCGAGATCGGCGCGGTAGAAGCGGGAGTGTTGCCGGATATGGTCATATTCACACCGGATGGTGCATACACATTAAGCGCCAACGAAGGCGAACCCAACGACGACTATGACATTGACCCTGAAGGTAGCGTGACCATCATCGACAACGCCACCGGTGAGGCGGTCACCGTTGGCTTTACGGATTTCAACGCAGATGGTGCTCGTGCTGACGAATTGCCGGAAGATGTGCGTATTTTTGGTCCAAACGCCACCGTCGCCCAAGACCTAGAGCCGGAATACATCGCTGTGTCGCCGGATAGCACCACTGCTTATGTTTCCCTACAAGAAAATAACGCCATCGCTGTTATCGACATTGCCAATGCAGAGGTCGTGTCGATTATGGCGCTGGGCTTTAAAGACCACAGCTTACCGGAAAATGCGCTGGATGCGGGCAATGATGACGGAATCGTCAATATCACCACCTGGCAACTGCTGGGGATGTATCAGCCGGATGCTATCGTCGCTTACGAAGTCGATGGTAATGTGTATCTGGTCACCGCCAACGAAGGCGACACCCGCGATTATGACGGATATAGCGAAGAGGGCGAAATTGGTGAATCGGCGATTGATGAGGCGTTCCCGAATCTGGACGCACTTTTGAGCGAAGACGCGATTCTTGGTCTGGGTATTGTGGAATCTACCGGGGATACCGATGGTGATGGCGACCTTGATGTGCTGTATGTGCCGGGTGCGCGGAGCTTCTCGATCTGGGATGCCGCGAATGGTGAACAGGTCTATGACAGTGGTACGGATTTTGAAACCATCACCGCCGAGCTTCTGCCGGATGACTTCAACAGCACCAACGACGAAAATGATGATTTTGATGGACGGAGCGACAACAAAGGACCGGAGCCGGAAGGCGTAACTCTCGGTGTAATCGGTGAGCGCACCTTCGCCTTTATTGGTCTGGAACGAATCGGTGGAATCATGATTTATGATGTGACCAACCCGACCAGCCCCGCCTACATCACCTATGTTAATAACCGTGATTTTAGTGGCAACGCTGAAGACGGCACCGCCGGTGATCTTGGTCCGGAAGGGTTAATTTTCATCAGCGCGGAAGATAGCCCGAATGGATCACCGTTACTGGTCGTGACCAACGAAGTGAGCGGCACAACCACCATTTACGAAATTATCGGGATGTAACCATATCCCTAAGAATCAAAACGGACAGGGCACACCGCACCTGTCCGCAACTTTATGATTGATAATGACTAGAGCACGCAATATTCAAGTAGTGTCACTATGCCAAAACGTGACGATTTGCGCTTTTGTCATGCATATGCGCGTGAGTTATGCTTCAGGCTCCGGTTCAAGTTCATGACCATTTTCTTCGCCTGGTTCCACCTCACCCTCATGCCCCAATTGACGCAAGGCATGCATGGCGGCATCGCGGGTTTTATCCCGTCCATTCGCCGCGACCATGAGTAAGGGTTCGATAGCACGTACATCACCAATTCGACCCAACGCCTGTGCGGCATACACGGGTGTTTGGAAACCCGGTGCCTCTAATGCACGAATGAGTGGATCAACGGCGCGGTTATCACGCAATTTGCCGAGCATTTGGGCGGCACGCCCACGCACGATCAGGTCTTCATAGTCGTTTTGCACTGCATTAATCAGCGCGCGGACTGCTTGATCTCCACCGACCATGCCTAATTTCATGACGGCAGTACGACGACGTGTTTTATTCACGTCCCTCAGTTCGACCAATAATTGTTTAATGACTTTCGGGTCCGGGTCCTTCATAACCCAATTCCCTTTCGACTGACCGATATACAGGATGGCTAGTCAGGGTGTAATTGACCGACAATATCGCTTAAGTCGATGCAATTACCAGAGACTAACGACAAAATAAAAAAACTAAACCAGCATAAAGTAAATATATCGTTGATTTTTCATAAAGTATTATGGAAATATTAATTACATAATACCAGAACATCTGTAAAAAAAGTGTTGATATGGTAATAAATTAAGACCAAATTCATATCTTGCGGACGATTATCAACGCAACGGTTTATCTCACACGATAAAGAGTGGCAAGGTATAGCATAACCGGGGAAAACATCAGCGGTGCCCGCATCATACAATTAAATTCTTAAAGGGCATAGGTTTAATGATACCAATCTATCAGGGTTGTGCAACCTCCGCTGTTCCGGCGATTTGTACGGATTCTACTGGCAAATTCTTGGATTCAATGATCAGCTTGCCTTCAGAAATCCGGCACACACGATCTGCAAATGGGACAATCTCAGGACTGTGGGTTGCCATCACCAGCGTTTTACCCGCATCACGCGTCAACTCTAGCAGAAGGTTCAACACTCCTTCACCCGTGTCTTCATCCAGATTACCCGTCGGTTCATCCGCCAGCACAACCGCCGGTTCATGTACCAGCGCCCGCGCAATCGCGATGCGTTGTTGTTCGCCACCACTCAGCTTATCGGGGAACGCGTCCGCACGATCTGCTAGACCCACACGCGCCAGCAATTCATGTGCCCGCTTTTCTACCTCACGCCGATTTTCACCGCGCAACTCAAGCGGTAAAGTGATGTTCTCCAGCACGGTCAATGTCGGGATTAAGTTGAAAAATTGGAACACGATGCCGATATGATCGCGCCGGAAAAGTGTCAATTCACGTTCACTCAACCGGATAATATCCGTGCCATCAATGCTAATTTGCGCTTGCGTTGCAGATTTATCCGCGCTATCAATCCCCGCAATCAAATTAAGTAGGGTGCTCTTACCGCTTCCACTTTTGCCGAGCATCACAAAAAATTCACCGCTATGGATTTGCAATGAAATATCGTTTAACACCGCATGAGGCTTGCCACCTTCCTCAAAAGTTTTGCTGAGATGACGAATATCAATGATTGTATTCGCGTGATTTTGGGCTGTTTTGTTACCTGCAAGCATAGTCAACGTACTTTGTTCAATATTTCACTTTTATGATAGCTTATCATAGCACCCTTAGTTCCGTATGATAAATTATGCCATGAGCCTGAAAAATTGCTGAGTTTTTTACAGTATTTTACGAACTCATTACGTTTCATTACCATCTTTATCACGTTTATCTCAACGTGTGCGGTTGATGGAAGACTGCGCTATGGCTGTTTCAATGACATTTAGGGGAGCTTTCGCATACAAGGGAGATGCATATTGTGGCGTGCTATGTAGACGCGCTATCCTCACCAATACTTACCCCGATCTGCGGAGACTACGGTGCGAGACATATTCTCTTACTTGATGCAACGCGCCTAATCTCGGCGGAGCATGTACAA
>DAOTXB010000829.1:0-9152 GCA_034435575.1 Anaerolineae bacterium | reverse complement strand
CCACAGGGCGAAAACAGCATCGGGTGGCAGGGCATCCGTAAATTACTGATTGTGACTGTGGTTTCAGTTGCGGTGTTGGTAATTAATCCTTATGGGTTGCAGATGCTCACTGTGCCATTTGATACGGTAAGCATTGGCGCATTACGTGATGCGATTCAAGAGTGGAACAGTCCGAACTTTCAAGGACGGCAGACATGGCCCTTCCTGTTTATGATCTTTGCATTGATCGGTACGTTAGGCGCGACTACCTCAAAGCGATTGGATATCACGGATTATTTTCTGGTAATCGGTACAGCATTTATGGCATTTTTATATGGACGAAATATTGCTGTGTTTGCGGTTGTGGCTACGCCAATCTTGACCTATTACGCTGATGCCGCACTAAATGAACGTGGTTGGATTATACGCCCTGTACGCCGGATGACCACAACGCAGATTAGGATTAATACTGCATTATTGACACTGATTTTGCTCGGTGCATTGGCGAATATGGTTGCAGTGCTTGCACCCGCTTCAGTAGATACGGCACAACGGGCATTTCTGCCGGTAAATGTGGCTGAATTTATCGCCGAAGAACAGCCTGAACGTCCGATGTTCAACAGCTACAATTGGGGCGGGTATTTGATGTTCGCGTTGCCGGAGTACCCCGTCTATGTGGATGGACGTACCGATTTGTATCGTGATGAATTCTTGACACGGTATTTGCGTACTGCGGTAGGTGGTGATAACTGGCGCGAAGTTTTAGATGAAGACGAGATCAATACGGTCGTAGTGGAATCGCGTAGCGGTTTAGCGAATAATCTGCGCGAAGAAGTAGGTTGGACACTAATTTATGAGGATGATATGGCAGTAGTCTTCAGTAGGGATGAGGCATCATGACGAACGCTACAAATGTGGGTAATACGATAAGATTGACACAATTACTGGGTGATCTTCGCATATTGGTTATTCTGTTCGTTAGCTTTCGGCTGATGTTGATGATGGTATATCAACCGATGTTGATTGATGATGTTGAACGCGGATTAGGCGCGCAGGGGGACCGTCTCTATCATTTTCAGCTTGCGTCGTTAACCGAAGATGGCGATTACCCGTTTCGTGATTGGTGGAGCGAGTTCCCTCCCGTATGGTATTTCATCACGACGACTGTGTATCAATTGCAGGGTGAAAGCGTCAATTATAGTGGATGGTCAATGGCGCTGGCGATGATTGTTCTGGCATTTGATGTGGGTAATCTACTGCTTATGCGGGCGATTGGCACGCAACTTTATGGCAAAAATACCGGGATGTCTCTAGCGTGGATATACGCGGTGTGTCTTGCGCCGATGGTGTTCCTCTTCTGGAATTTTGAGACGTTAGTCGCTTTTTTCCTATTATTAGGCTTGTATCTACTCATCAGGCAGAAAGAAAATCAATCTGCGGTAGCTACGGCAATCGGTGCATTGACCAAATTCACCCCGGCGTTGTTATTTGGCGCGGCGCTCCGCTTCCGTGATCCTAAAGTGGCAGGACGGTATATTGCGATTACGCTGGGTATTTTTGCATTAGCATATTTACCCCTTTTCGCGCAAAATGCTGAGATGACCTTACCCTCACTAACGGCACAGTTCGGTAAATCATCATATCAAACAGTTTGGGCGCTGATTGATGGCAATTACATCACGGGGAACTTCGGCACGGTAGAAAGCCACTTTGACCCCGATGCCGCCGATGATTTATCTGGCGAACCAGCAGTGATTCCATCATTCGTGCGTCTAGGTTTAGCAGGCGCAATCGGCTTATTCGTGTTTATGCGTACTAAACGATTTGATGATCGTGGGATGGTCGCATTTACGGGGATCACACTATTGATATTTTTCTTGCAAGCACAAGGGTGGAGTCCACAATGGCTGGTGCAGATTATTCCACTTATTTTGCTAGTGTTCCCGACACGTAATGGTGTATTAGCGGTGGTGGTTCTCAGTATGGTGGTGTTCTTTGAATATCCGGTGTTGTTTATCCGAACGGGTGCAACTTCTGGCGAGATTGCTGGTGCATTGATTCCACCGTTCATTGCGACGGTTGTGGTTCGTACAAGCATCTTGGTCGCGGTATGTGTCGCGTACTATGGTGTGTTGCGTCAGGAGCCTGCACCTAAATATGTCTCGAATGGAGGTTAAATTTTTATGAGTGTTCCAACCTATGATAAATTGATGTTGCCACTTCTGCATTATGCAGGCGATAACCAAGAACATCATATTCGAGCAACAATCGAAGCACTTGCAGATCGATTGTCTTTGTCTCAGGAAGATCGAGAGCAATTACTTCCAAGTGGACAACAAAGAACTTTTGATAACCGTGTTCACTGGGCACGAACATATCTAGTCAAAGCAGAGTTGCTAGAAAACGTTGCTAGGGGGATATTTCGAATAACTGCACGTGGACTGAAACTGTTAGAAAATCCACCACCGCATATTAACCGTAAGTTTCTAATGCAATATTCTGAGTTTGTAGAATTTCAGTCACGCTCTAACTTAAACGATGATAATAACGAACAGGAAAATCAATCAGACCTGTCTGACGAGACTCCAAGAGAACTTATTCATTCGATTCATCTGGGTTTGCAAAAGGAATTAGCAGGGGAAGTAATTGATTATGTTTTATCAACCTCGCCTGCATTTTTTGAACGCATGGTAGTAGAGCTACTATTGGCTATGGGATATGGTGGCGCTTTGGGAACTGGGCAGGCTACTCGCATAACGAATGACGGTGGTATTGATGGAATAATTCAGGAAGATAAGTTGGGACTGGATATGATTTATATTCAGGCGAAGCGTTGGGCGATTGGAAATTCTGTTGGGCGTCCTGATATTCAGAATTTTGCGGGTAGCCTTGCGGGTGAGGGTGCCTTAAAAGGTGTTTTTATAACAACTTCACATTTTACCAAAAGCGCAATAGAGTTTGCTGAACGTGTTCCTAACTATAAGATCATTCTGATAGATGGTACGCAATTAGCAAGGTTAATGATTGAACACAATATTGGAGTTAGCGTCGAGGCAACGTATGTAGTTAAGAAGGTTGATCGTGATTACTTCAATGTGGATTAAATCATGACAATTGAAACACCTACGCAGAGTGCGACAAATCAGCAAAAGTGGCTGGTGTTCGTCATATTGTCCATTGTGTTGGTTGCTAATGTTGTCGCAACGTATGCCGTATTTACGGAACCATTCCCCGGACGTAATGATTTTTTTTCCCGTTGGGAAGGGGCGCGTTCTTTCTGGGTGGACGGCGCGAGCCCCTACAGCGACGAGGCAAGCCTGAACATTCAAATGGGAATTTATGGTCGTCCGGTGATCGAAAACGAAGACCCGGGATTATTTGTATATCCGTTTTATACCGTCTTTATCATTGCACCTACCGCGTTTGTTGACTATGCAATAGCAGATGCAATCTGGTTAGTTCTGCTGGAAGTCTGTTTGATCGGCGCAATTTTGCTTATTCTCAACCTGTATAATTGGAAAATGCCTATCTGGTTGCTGATTTTTGCGATTTTATGGTCATTGATGGATTATTTTCCTAGTCGTGGGTTATTTCTTGGCAACCCGAGTCATGTGGTTTATTTTTTACAGATATTGAGCATCTGGGCGTTGTTCAAAAAACAGGAATCTCTGGCAGGGATAGCGCTGGCAATCTCAACATTAAAGCCACAGATGGGCTATTTATTAGTACCATTTTTGCTCATCTGGGGGTTGCGTGTAAGACACTGGCGATTTGTCGGCGCATTTGTTGTAAGTTTTGGTGCGTTAATGTTGGCTTCCTTCGCACTACAACCGGATTGGTTTTCCGGGTGGATCGATCAAGTCAGACAATATCCAGAATATACAGCCGCCGCTTATCCTGATACGGGTTCTCCGGTATGGGTTATAGTGCAACACTATCTAGGACTAGGCGATGCAGTGGAATGGAGCGTTAATATATTACTGGTGATTCCAGTATTATGGGCGTGGTATACCGTACTGGTGGAACGAAGGGATGAACGTTTTTTTTGGGCAGTTGGATTAACCCTTGTGATCACCCACCTGGTCGCTTTACGTACTGCAACACCCCATTTTGCAGTTTTTACGCTAATCATAATTTTCTATCTCAAACAGTTGAGTGTGCAATATGGTAATTGGGCATCTGCGCTTATGTTGTTAGGCTTATTCGTCGGCTCATGGGCACATTTTTTGATTACTGTGCAGGGACGCGAGACGCTGGAACATCCTTCATTATTTTTACCACTTCCAATCACCCTTTACGCCATACTCTGGTTGACGCGTAAGATGTGGTGGGAACACGCTCCGATATTTTCTACAGGGTCTTCAGTCTTAAGTACACGAAATGTTGAGGATCATTGATGATGGACAGTGGTTTGCGTTTGCGCTTATCACGCGCTGATTGGTTGTTTGTGATGTTTGCGCTGGTGATCGCGGCGATCATCACACGCGGTCTGGTCACATATCCAACATTTACTGATGCTTATTATCATTTTAACGTGGCACAACGTATCGCTGAAGGGGAAGGGTATACCGACTCTTATCTGTGGATTTATATCGGCGCACCGGATACTTTGCCGGATAGCGGTATTTTTCCGTCACATTTGTACTGGATGCCATTAACCTCGTCGTTAGCGGGCGTCAGCATGTGGTTGTTTAATGATCCGGGTAATTATAGCTTGGCGCAAATCCCCTTCACGTTGATGTTTGCCGGTATTGCGCTTGTAGCATACTGGCTTGGCGCAAGGTTAGGTAACACAACCCGTCATCGCTGGATGGCAGGATTATTGGTACTGTTTAGCGGGTTTTTTACGCGCTGGTGGGGCGAAATCGACACGTTCGCACCGTATGGATTAGTCGCTTCGCTGGCACTCATATTTATTGGGTTGACAGTAGATGCTGAAAGCAAAAAGCGCCAATCGTTGGGGTGTGCGCTGATCGCTGGTGTTTTTGTGGGATTAGGACATTTGACCCGTGCTGATGGATTGTTGTTGTTGTTCATAGGCTGGTTGTCAATAGGCTGGGGAATATGGCGCGAACCACAACTAAAACGGCGCTTACAGAGTGTTGCTGTGCTCACACTTGGCTATGTCCTCGTGATGTCGCCGTGGTTTATCCGCAATCTTGATGTTGTAGGCAGTCCTTTACCATTAGGCGGTACACAGGCAATCTGGCTGAGTGAATACAATGAGCTATTCAACTATCCGCCGGAATCCACTATAGATGCTTTTTTTGTAGATGGTATTTCTACGTTAGTAAATTCCCGTGTAGAAGCCTTTGCCAATAATTTAGGCACATTTATAGCTGTACAGGGATTGGTCATGTTGACCCCACTGATGCTTCTAGGTATGTGGAATCGGCGAAGACAGTCATTTTTGCGCGGGTTTATCTGGTACGCACTTGGGTTGCATGTGGTCATGACGATTGTTTTCCCTTTCCCGGGGTATCGTGGCGGTTTGTTTCATTCTGCATCTGCACTAATGCCATTCTGGGCAATATTAGGTTTGCTTGGACTTGATGATGTTATTGAATGGATTGCGAAAAGACGACGTAACTGGAAACCGCGCACTGCAAAACCAGTTTTTTCGGGTGGATTAATCCTGTTAGCAATTGTGTTGAGCTGGCAATTTGGCTTGAGCGAATTGTTCGTATCGCGTTCTAGTTCGACTCCCGCAATTTATCAGGAACTGGATAGTCAGTTGCCGGAGGATGCGCGCATTATGATTAATGATCCCGCCGCACTTTACTATTTTACTGGGCGGGGTGGGGTGGTAACTCCCAATGCATTGCCGGAGATGATCCCTGAAATTGCAGAACGTTATGCTGTGGATTATTTGCTAGTGAACGTGATTGAGCGAGAAGCTGGTAATGAGATCAATATTCCAGCGATGTTGGCGTTCGATTTTGATGATCCGCCTGAATTTTTACGGGAGGTCAGTATCAATACACCGAATATGAGGCTTTATGAGATTATCACTGACTAAACGAGATGGTTTTTATGTGATTTTAGCCGCAATTGTTGTAATGCTCTATGTGATTACTGCCAATGGTGGTTTCCCGTTAGATGATAGTTGGATTCATCAGGTCTATGCACGAAATTTAGCAGAAAATGGTGAATGGGCATTTATCCCCGGCGAACCAAGTGGTGCATCGACTTCGCCATTATATACGGTGTTGTTAGCAGGGGGGTATTTGCTGAATATTCCCTATGATATTTGGGCACATATGCTAGGAGCGGTTGCGCTTGGGATTAGCGGTATTCTAGCTGGACGGTTGGCAGATCGTTTACTTCCGTTTGAGACATTCACGGCATTTATCACGGGCGTTGCAATTGTCATAAGTTGGCATCTGGCATGGGCGGCGGCATCGGGCATGGAGACGATGATTTTTTCTATGTTTACGCTATTGCTAGTGTATTTGACCTGGCGTGAACTGGATTCTGTCAGTCAAAACGCGTCTCATGTGATGTGGCGGGGTGGGGTGTTCGGTATAATTGCCGCATTTGCAATGTTGACGCGCCCTGAAGGTACTCTGCTCGCTGGATTGTGCGGATTATCGTTAGTGTTGGTTCGACCAGATGGGCGATGGCGCACTGTTATGTTGTGGTCAATCGGTGCGGGGATTGGGTTTATCGTGTTTGCATTGCCCTATATTCTGCTGAATTTATCGCTAAATGACAGCATTTTACCCGCGACATCTGGTGCAAAATATGCACAACATGAACCGTTATTAGAAGTAAACTATCTTGTGCGTTTATTATCGATGTTTATTCCCATTATTGCGGGTGGGCAGTTCTTACTGATTCCGGGCATAACTTATTATGGTGTATGGGTGTGGGGTCGTGCCCGTTCTCAACGTTCTGCGTGGTTGCTAATACTACCCGTGTTGTGGGGTGTTGCGTTGATCGCACTTTATGCGGCACGCTTGCCTGCATCATATCAACACGGACGATATGTTATCCCCGCTTTACCTTTACTATTGATTGCAGGCGTGATCGGCACAGTGTTGTTGGTGCGCCGAATTTATCACATCACACTACCTCGTGTCACAATGGTAACAATCGCTGTTTCTGCAATATTTGCCTTTATTTACTTTGGATTTATTCTGGGTCCAGATGTATATGATTCAGATGTAACAGTCATTGATGAGGAAATGGTTGCTTCTGCACATTGGATTGCTGAGAATATTCCTGAAGATCAATTATTGGCAGTGCACGACATTGGCGCAATCGGGTATTTTGCCCCGCGCCCAATCCTTGATATTGCTGGACTGGTTTCTGAAGAGTTTATTCCTATTTATCATGATGCAGATGCCTTGTGGGGACTGATAGAATCTCGCGATGCCCAGTATCTAATGGCATTTCCCGACCAAATTCCCGGTGATACCGTTGATGACCCACGTTTGTGCCCTGTGTTTGAGTCGTCTGGACGCACATCATTTAATCTGGGAGGACCGAAGATGGTGGTCTATCAATTGGCGTGGAATCTAAATTGTCCGTAATATTATTTTGTGGATAACACCGTCCGGTACTTGCGCCTGAAACGTTCTCAATTGTAGAATATCAACATGAACGACTTATTCAAGAAACTCAATCTATTGGTCAAGTCCAGTATGAATGATGTACTGGGCGAAAATCGGTCACAACGCCAACCTGATCCAAAAAAGCTCGGAAAACAACTGGGCAAAGAGGTCGCGCATTTACGTACAAGGGTAAATGATGCTGTTACCCATGAAGAGACATTGCAGGATCGTGTTGTGGCATTGCAAAAGCAAATTGCTCAACTTGATCAACAAGCAGATGATGCAATAAAGTTGGGAAAGGATATGGAAGCGCGTCATCTAATTGGTCAAGTACAACGACTACAAAAGCGTACTGCTATTGCTCAATCCGATTTGCAGGAACATCAATTGGTTACACAGGAATTGATTCAACGTGTAAACTTATTGGATGCCGTTGTATCTGAAGCGCGACATAAAGAGGCAGATCATGATAGGGACGCGTCTGAAAATAAAACAGGCGGGGTAAATCAGTCAATACAGGATACAATGAATACGCTGTCTGATATGTTACGACATGCTAGAGAAAAACTTTCATCGGTGCCGACAACATTATCTGAGACAAATGTGCAGGAAGCTTCTCGGCTGGAAAGTGACGCAAAAGTGGAACAATCAGATGATAGTTCTGCTGTCGATAATGAATTTGAAGCTCGTCTAAATCGTTTGACTAAACCAAAGAAACCATAAGATGCCGAGAGAAACTTCACACCAAGTTCTATTGATTGCAGGTAATTTTGATGTTGTTCAACAGGTGCAACAGGCATTGCCTGCAAGCCGTTTTGCAGTACAAAGTGCTTTTAATCATCGTGAGGCGATTTATGCCATCGATCATGGTGATTTTGATGCCTTAGTGGTTGACGTGACTATGGTTGACCGCTATACCGGTGCCACAACAACCGACACACTTACAGAAAAGAAAGTTAAAGCGCCGGTTATCGCACTGGCAAGCAAAGGCGAAGTTTCCGAATTACAGGAGTCGCTTGGCGATGCAATCGTTGTTACACAGCTCGAACAAAAAAGCATCCTCAATAGTGTTATTCGTGTGCTGAAACCCGTGTCATCGGGTAATACCATGACCGTTCCCACACGTTCCGCAGTTAACGAAGATATTCTTTCTCAGCGGATGGACGAAATTCAAACATTGTTTGCATTGAGCAAGTCTTTGAGTGAAGTGCTTGATCTTAGTGAAGTATTGAACCGTGTTGTAGAAGCCGCACGACGATTGACAAATGCTGAACAGGGCATGATTTTGCTCCCGGGTGATGATGATAAGCTGTTTTTGCGCGCCAAGGTTGGTATTGATGTCGATACTGCACGTAACTTCCGCATTAAAACCTCAGATACACTAGCAGGTGAAGTCTTTAGGACTGGTAAACCTGCGCTGATTGGTGCAAGCGGTCCTCAGAAGGTGAAAACTGAGTATTTTGTTAATTCCTTACTTTAAGTGCCTATCCTTTTACAGGGTGAGCCTATTGGCGTTTTGGGCGTTAACAACAAAAACAAATCTGACCTGTTTGATATTCATCAACAGCAATTACTGGTTAATCTGGCATCATTTGCCGCAATCGCCATAGAAAATGC
>DAOTXB010000828.1:0-5737 GCA_034435575.1 Anaerolineae bacterium | reverse complement strand
TGCTTGTTATCGAAAATCCCGCCTTGCCCAATCTCGTCGCGCGCGCGGATGCGATGGTCACTGCCATGAAAACAGTCGCGCCACAAGCAGAGGTTGTCGCGACGATCACCAGTGGAACACGCGAAACAAGTTATACGAACATGCGCGAATTTCTGACAGATGAGACCGACTTCGACGTGATTTTGAGCATTAACGATGCCTCTGCATTTGGTGCGATTCAAGCGATGGAAGATGCCGGGATTGATGCACAGAGTATAGCAGTATTCAGCATTGATGGTGAACGATGGGCGCTTCAATACATTGCTGAACAATATTATGTGCAGGCATCAACTGCCATTAATGTGCTGGATAAAGCACGGGGTTTGGTGGATGCGCTCATAATGTTACTCGCAGGGGAGCAAATAAGCAGTATTATTGAGATTTTACCCGGCGACATCAGTCTTTCACCGATATTAATCAACACAATCGAATGAAATTCAAATGAATTTATAACAAGTTGTAACAATTAATTATGTTTTTATTTACAATTGTGATGCACAATAATAACAGGGGCGTTGATCTTTGGTTACAATTAAATTTGCATATGCCCTAGATTTAGCGTAAAACAATGTAATGGGGTCACTTAATTGAGTGCTTCTTACAGATGTCTTGTGTAAAAAAGTGTGATGAGTAAACGTGTGAGTTTTGGTGTAGCAATGCACAAGCGTTTAAGCGTGTTATTGGCGGCTCCTCCAGTAATAGTCGTTTTTTCACTGCTTATCAATAACTCTGCTGTAGAAATGGCGACAACCTCTGCGCTGATTCTGTTCTTGACCTGTGCGATTGTTTTCGCACTTGCAGATCTCATGGTCGGCAGGTTGGAACAAGGTTTCTGGGCAGGGTATATGAACCTGACTGCGCTGGTGATGTGGTTGGTTGCTGGCATTGTAGCAGGTATTTCGGTTGTCTTTGTCGGCGCATTGTTTGCATACGGCTTTCGCACACTTAAGCAAGAACATCGCTTTACCCGTACCAACCTGCTGTCAAATGGTGAGATGGTCTTGTGGCGTTTAGCGATCAACGGCAATTCTGTGCTCGTCGCCTATAGCGTCTTTATGCTGTTTGACTTCGACTCCGCTGTTTTCTTAAATAGTGCCGATATTATTCAATTACAAGATGTTGTGCCGATAGCTTTAGCGCTGGGCATGAGCTTCCTCACAACGCAGGTACTAGGTGCCTATGTGACCCGTGTACCACTTGCCAGGCTGTCGACGCTTTCTCTTGACCGTGACCGCGTACTCTGGGAAATTTTACCCTTCGTTGTCACACCAGCGATTGCCATGACCTATGAACGCGCTGGCATAGTGGTCTTCGTCACAATTATGACTCTCGTCGGCGCACAAATATTACGATACCGACAACTGGGAGAGGTTAAGAATAGCTTATCGGAGCGCGTGAACGAATTATCGACGGTGAACCGAATCAGCGAAGCCGTAACTTCGAGCCTTGTATTGGACGATGTGCTGAAAAATATTCACGCTGGCATTGCCGACCTGGTGGACATTTGTGCGATCTATGTCGCGCTTTATAATGCCGATCAGAGCGTGGTGGAATACCCTTATGTGGTCGTTGATAATAAACCGCGTCATTGGCAAACACAGCCCCTACCGCCGAAAGATGATCTTACCGATTTAACCGGTACGGTGTTGAACTCACGCACAATATTGCATGTAAACCATGAAGATATTCATTATCGTGGTTTGACGATGCCAGAAGCGATTGAATTTCATGATTACGTCGGCTTACCGTTGATTACGGGCACAAAATTGCTCGGCATGTTGGCGGTGATGAAACCGATTGCCTTTACTGCCGCAGAAGTGAGTATCTTACGCACCATCGCCACACAAATAAACCTCGGCGTTCGTAACACAATGCTCTACGGGCGCAGTGTTGAGCTAGCGGATAACCTCACGGTCATCAACAATTCATTGCAGAACGTCATCGCTAACCTTGACCATGACGACGCGCTCCAATTAGCATGTGAAACCGCCACCACCATTGCGGATGCAGAATACGCCGCCATCTTCTTACAAAATACACAGGATGATCGTCCCGCTTATCTGGCACACTGCACCGGCTTTACCCCTGCACATTGTGCCGAACTAGAAAAAACCGAATATTTACCAGACATTTATGACGAAGACACCATTCTCATTTCTGATGTTCGGGTCCGCGATGCCGATGACCCCATCCGGCAAGCTGTAGAGGCGGTTGGCTGTCGCAGTATGATGCAGGTACCCTTAAAATCGAGCATCGTCGCTATCGGTGTTTTACGTATTTACTTCAAAGAAGCGCATATTCTCGATGATATGCAGGTGCAATTGCTAGAAAGCCTCGCCTATCAGATGACCGCCGCGCTGGATAACGCTGAGTTGATGAAGGCGTTAGAAGTCTATGCGTCTGAGCAAGCACAATTAGTACATCTATCACGCGTGCTCAACGAAACGCTGGAGAAAGATGTTATCGTGGAACAATCCACACATATTATCCGTCAGATTATTGGCGTAGAAAATGTATGGATTGGGCTGAAGGAAGGGGAGGAAAATGACTTAACCTTCTACAGCAAGCAAAAATCACTCATGCCCACCGTGATCGACGTGACCACAATACCTGAGTTCCAGTCCATCTTTAGTGCCCACCAATATATTTCGCGCATTTTTTATGCGGACGGTTCCGACATATCAGTGCCACTCACAAAATTGATGAAGAATAACCAGATGAAACTGGTCGGGTGCGTGCCGATGGTCATCTCCAACGGGTTGATGGGCATAATGATGTTCGGGCATGTGACAGCGCGTAATTTCTCTGATAGTGAATGGCGTATGCTTGATTTAGCGACAAATCAAGTCGCCACACAATTGAATAATGCCCAGCTCTATGAAGAATCACAGGATGCGCTCAAACGACGTTTACATCAATTGTCGTTGTTGGATGATATTGCCCGTCAAATTTCCGGCGCGTTTGATCGCGATGTGATGATCCGCAATGTGCTGGACGCAACCGCCATCGCCATTGACGCAGATTTAGCCGCCCTCGGTCTGATTACCGATAGTGGCGAATTCCGCATTATCGGGCAGGAAAACCATGACGGGGAGTGGCAAAAATACGAGATTATTCGCCCACCATACGAGGGGCTAATGGGACAGGTGATCAACACAGGTAAGGCATTGTTGATCCCGGAGAATAGCGCAGAAGAGACGTATATCGCAGATGGCACCCTGTTGATGCGTTCATCGTTGATCGTTCCGCTTATTATGAACGAAACAGTGATCGGCGTTTTAAATGTTGAAAGCCATAAAAGCAACAATTTCACACAGGAACATCTTGAATTTGCCAAAAGCCTTGCCGGTCATGCCGTCATTAGCATCCAAAATTCACAATTGTTGGATGAGCGTCAAGGACGGATTGAAACACTAATCAGCTTACGTGATCTGTCGATTCGCCTTGCCGGTAACAGTGTGCAGTCGGCTGTGTATGAAGGTATTGTACGCACCGCACTAGATATTTCTCAGGGTGTGTGGGCGTTATTATATAACGTAGAGCGCCATGGTGATGAGATTGAACTCATTTGTAGCATGGATCAAAACGGAGACATCCGTAACGACGATGCGCCATGGGTGCCGATTGGTCTGGTGACCGAAACCCTAACCGACAACTTGCAGGTTGTGGAAAATACTGCCGAAGATATTCACTTTATCGGGTCACAAACAGAAGATGTTTATAACAGTCTGGTGTGTGCGCCAATCCGTTATGGGAATGAAACTCGTCAAATTTTATGTATTTTGTATCCCAATCGGCGCTATTTCTCCGCGATTGATTTGAATGCCATTGACCTGCTCACCATACAATCCGCCAGTCAGCTAGAAAACTTTGAATTGCTAGAACGTATCCGTACGGAAAGTAACCGTATGAGCGCTATTCTGGAATCTAACCGTGATGGCATCATGATGTTAGATCGCAACGGGACACTCGTCCTGTATAACACGTCGGTGGAGCGTTTGCTTAATGCAGATATGAGCCAATTCCTGAGCCAACACTTTGCTATGGCGGTGATGCGTGTGCTACAAAATGGCAGTGGCTTTAGTCCGGGTACCGATGATTTACTTAAGCAGATGGCGCGTGTGCTACGCCTAGAACCCACCACCATCACCAACCGGTCATACTTGTTGGAGCAAGAAGACCGTACCCGTCATCTGGAAGAAGTCGGATCGCCAGTTTATGATGCTGATAATCAAGTGATCGGGCGACTCATCACCATGCGTGATGTCACCGAAGAAAAAGAACTTGAGCAATACCGTGACGAGATTACACACATGGTCATCCACGATCTACGCCGTCCCCTCGGTTCGATCATCACGAGTCTGGATGCAATCACACTCATTCTGGAAGATTTCGGCGAGCATCCGTCGTCAGATGTGGTTAAGCAGGTCATCGGCGTGTCGATGGATAGTGCCAATAGTTTGCTGAACCTTGTCGATACGTTGTTAGACATCGCCAAAATGGAAAAACCTGGCTTTATGGTTTTAAAGCCAGAGATCGTGCCCTTACGTGGTGTGATCGACACCGCCTCGCGCCATCTTTCTAGCTTTATGGATGATGCACAAATTTCGCTGGATGTTGTCTTGCCGGAGGATTTGCCATCGGTCAATATCGATCAGGATTTGATCTTGCGCGTGGTGCGTAATTTGCTGGATAACGCCATCCGTTATGCACCCACAGGCGGTAAAGTACAAATTTCTGCTGAACCGCATGACAATGAGCATGTCATGGTGCGTGTAGCGGATAATGGGCGTGGTATTCCGCCTGCAGAAGTTGAGCGCATCTTTGATAAATATCGTCAGATTAAAGATAATATCCCCGTACATGGCGGTAAAAGTACCGGGATCGGCTTGACCTTCTGTAAACAGGCGGTTGAGGCGCATCATGGCAAAATCTGGGTCGATAATGCCGGACCTCTGCCCGGTGCCTGCTTCTACTTCACGTTACCCACCAATCCACAAGAATTTAATATTGCCGAGCAAACAGAGACCGAAGTCATCACCTAACACGGTCAAGCCATCGTCTCATGCGGTACGGTGATTGTGGCGACGGTGCCACCTTCCGGTGCATTATCCAATGTCAAATACCCGCCGATAATCGCCAGCAATGTGCTGTGCAACCCCAGCCCACCACCGGCACCGCCACGAGTTTTTGGCGATGGATCGCTCGATGACGATGCACCCGCCGTAATCCCCACCCCATCATCACGCACCTGAATATGCAATAATTCTGGCGTTTCGCTCAACTGGATGCACAGCGACAATGATTGTTTGAGGCGGTCACCGCGCCCATGAACCGCCGCATTGCGGATAATCTCACGCGTGGCACCCGTCAATATATCGCTCACCATAGGCGAAATTGTTGTGGTATGATCACCCGCCACTTGCCATTCGACGGCTGTGAATTGATCGCTAAATTCTGTATTCACCATCGATTGTATCAGCGCCATCCAACCCAGTGACGCGCCATTTTGCTGGTGTAAATCCGGTGTGGTGTGGATCAAGTTCGAGATGTCGCCGTGTATTTGCGTTAAATCTGTGATGACTGCCTGCGTATCCGCGTTTTTACCCGCGCTAAGGTGCAAGATAGCAGTATGAATGACGGGTAGAATGTCATCGTGTAAAGCGCGACGGGTGTGCAAATCCATCACACGGCTTTC
>DAOTXB010000827.1:0-7406 GCA_034435575.1 Anaerolineae bacterium | reverse complement strand
CATCGGGCAATCATCAACAACATTGTTTACACCGTCGCCATCCGTGTCAATATCACAGGCGTTGCCAATGCCATCATTATCACTATCCAGTTGATCGGCATTTTCAACAAAAGGACAGTTATCCTCATCATCAGCGATTCCATCACCATCTTCATCATTGGTATCGTCAATATCTGCGATTTCTTCGTTCAGATCGCCATTTTCGACGGAGACATTCACTTCGTCAACAGTGTCATTCCCGCCCAAATCTTCCACGATGACCGTGATAGTATAAGTGTCTTCAGTAATTTCCTGCAAAGTCAACAACAGCGAATCAATACCATCGTCCGCAAACGTGAACACTGTACCGGATTGTCGGGTGACGAACGCATTATCATCGCCTAAAGACAATAAATAAGGCTCAAAGGTATCCCCCGCAGAAGGTCGAATTTCTGAAGGCGCAATGCCGTTGGTTGTACTCAGGATGCCCCACATACTCCGCGCTTTGCCATTGAGCAGATTAAACACAATCTGTGCATTAACTGGATCACCTTCTAAGGGGGTGTATAACCCGTCAATAACACCGGAATTTTCGTTAGAGGGATTAGAAATGGTTAATAGTGGCAGGGTGTTTGTACCATCAGACAGATAAGGCACTAACCCGTCCCACGTCGCGGTTTCTGCTTCGTCAGCACTCAACCGTTCATAATCCACCACAACATTTTCGTCGCCACTTGTCACCTCAACAACCAGCCCAACCTGTGAAATGTTGATGCTATCTAAGCCAATGTTTATAGCTGTACTCGTGGTTGCATCATCGCCCTGTTCAACACTTTCGATTGACCCCTGGGGCCATTCATCAATGGTTTCTGACGCGATACGATAATAATCTTGCAAGAAATGTGTCCACTGCAACACACCATCCGGCACAATTTCTAAATAGCTATCGAAGAAAGCATTATCACGATAGATCAGTTGATTACGCGGGAAAAAGATGGACATGCCAGTGGATTGACGCAGAGTCTCCGCAGAGCGATGATACACCACCACATCCTCGCGCACATTGAGCACGTTTTGCGCCTTCTCGATGAGTGTTTCATCGTCGGATTCATCTATGGCCAGTTGCATAAATTGGAATAAATCTGTTGCTGACCAGATGTCGGCATAAAGCGGTTGGTCGAAGCCACCATAGACCAGGGTATCGTTCCGGCTCTGCGCGATTGTACGGACACTCTCTGGATTTTCCTCAACGACATCGCTAAATGCGCTCAAAACCTCACCCAAAGTGGTGATCTGTGTCAGGTCAACCATACCGAGGCTGTAGGTATCGTACAGGTCTTCGCTCTCATAATAAGCATAGAAGTTATCGACAATCGCCTGCCCGAAGGTGACCGGATCCATCTGTGGATTATCGACAAGGTCCTGAAATGAATACAGATAATCCCACCCATCACCCGGGATAAGTTCCTCGCTGGCGATGCTGTAATCACTGTAGGGGGCGATGGCGCTATAAACCTCAAACCCGCCCATCAAGCAGGCATCAAATCCGATGATATCAAGCGTAGCCACACCGCTATTCTGTGTAATATCCTTAAGCGCATTTTCGACTTCCAACATAGTGAGTTCGTCATAGCCAGCCGATTCGTCTGTGGCAATCCCCGTCCATGCCCCACCATGATCCCAGATGACGAGCGCATAATGCTTTGCGGGATAGGTTTCAATCGCCCATGTGCCAAAATCCGCCAGTGTTTCCGGGTCACCGGTGTTGGTTTCATCAAGCGTCTCTACCAGCAGAGAGTTAATATCCTGATCATAGGGTGACCCATTATTTGTAACATAGTAGCGACGCGCCCCTGTCCAGTCGTCAGCGCTATCGCTATATCCTTCTGCACGGTCAATCTGGACAATAAGATTCACTTGATCCTCAGCACTGCCGACAAATTCCATCTCATTCAGGTCAGTCAACGCGAAGGATTCGAGGTTGTTATCCGCCGCCATATAGACCATGATTGTCCACTCGGCTTCTTTGACCGTCGTCTCATCGCCAGCGTCAACCGCAACAGTGGCTTCTGCGGTCATTTCCACCGCAATTTCGGAGGTTGCCTCCGGGTCATCGGTAACTTCAACAGTTGTTGGCGTGAGGTCAATTGTGGGCATCGGTGTGTTCGTCGCGCTAGTTGTCTCAACGGTATTATCGGGTGTGCTGGTAGCAGAGGTTGCGCCATCTTGCCCGCTAAGACTTACTGAAAACACCACACCAATGATAAACACAATAAGCGGAGCAACTGATCGTCGCATAATAGTCATCCACAGCAGATTGAGGTTAGCAGAATACGTCAAAGTCAGTATAACATGGATGATATGGTTGAATCATTGTGACGATCACAAAGATTGATTCGTGAAACGATTGAGGAACAAGCACATGCGAAAATGGTTGATTCTAGTGATGCTCATGACAGGCATTAGCGCGGGAGTTTTGCTGGCACAGGAGGCAACACCTGACCCCACACCAGCCCCGACAGATTGCACACCGGACGCGCTAGCCGAAACACAGGCAACGCTCAGTCGCACACTAGCAGATTTTGAAGCGATGGTTACGGCAGAAGATGACACAGAGCGCCTCGCCGCGCTAGAAACATTATTCACGGTGGGCGAAGCCTATCAACAAATTGCCTTTGATTGCGGGTATGTCCCTGATGACATCAATGACCGCACCGTTGGTACAGACATCGTGCGTATTCTGGAGATTATCGCAGATTTGCGCGGGGATTCGATCAACGGGCAATTGTTGTATACCGGGCAGTCTTTCGGCGCAGACGGCTTAGAATTGGGCTGTTCGACGTGCCATAATGCCGAGGAGATCGCCCCCTTGACCGAAAGTACATGGACGCGGTGGGATGAGATTCGCACACTTGAGCCAGAGTTAGAAGCGATGTCCTTCGAGGAATACATTGTACGGAGTATTCTGTTACCCGGTGATTATGTTGTGCCGGAATACAACAATGTGATGCCCCCTAATTATGGTGATCGTATGACATTTCAGAATCTGGCGGATTTGATCCGTTATCTGGAAAGTCAGGATCAGTTTTTGGATTAATCCGTACTCTATTCTATGTTGGCACCACAACAGCCAAGAAGGGACGGATTACGCTAAGATCAACAATCGTATCATCAACTTATTGTCCAACGTAGGATTGCGCTATCGCTATGGAACTACTACTGATCGCCATCATCGTATTTTTCGCATGTTTTACGCAAACAGCCTCAGGTTTTGGGATCGGTCTGGTAGGTATGCCGTTGCTGGTTTCAGTCGTGGGTTTAGGGGTTGCCCGCCCACTAATGGCACTCGTGTCGTTTCTGAATCGCATTATTATGATGATACGCTACCGTGAGCAATTGACTTTTCTAGCCGCATGGCGCTTGATGGCGGGCGCGGCAGTGGGCATCCCCATCGGATTTCTGCTCCTCCGCCAATTCGATGGACGCACGGTAGAGATTGGGCTGGGCGTGTTCCTTGTTGTGTATGCAATATATAGCCTGGTTAGCCCGTATGTGCCTGAATTTAAGCGACAAATCTGGGCATATGGACTGGGATTAGCATCCGGCGTGTTGGCAGGTGCGTATAATTCCGGCGGACCACCCGTAGTCATCTATGCACACGGTCAGCGCTGGTCGCCACAACGCTTTAAGGGGAATGTGCAGGGGTTTACCTTGCTCAATAGTGTGCTGGTGATGGCGATTCATTATACCGATGGCAATTATACTGACGATGTGATGACAATCTTTGTCATCTCGATCCCGGCGGTGCTACTCGGTCTTTATTGCGGATTTAAAGTCGATGGCATCCTCAACCCTAAAATTTTCCGCACGATCATCCTCGGTATGCTCATTGTGCTGGGCATGACGTTGATATTTTAGTCGCTGATGTTACGCAAGCTATGAAATTAAGCTATGTTGTATCCAATACCCCCACTGTCGCTACTGAATAGCGACACCTCTCCCCGAATTCAAGCCAGGGGTTTTCGAATATGGGCATGGAAAAGTCTCCTTCCTTGTGGACAGGGAAGGAGATTTAGAGGATGGGGTAAAGACATAATCATTCAATCAACGTAAATTGTACGGTTTAATTACGAAACTGCGTAACGCCCGTCAGTCATCGAGTAGCGCCCGTGCAGATTGCACATCAACGGTGTTGTAACCTTCGCGGATATTCTCCATAATCGGACGAAGTTGTGCCCGTGCGTCTTCGTCGCGCCCCTGTTTAATCCAGTGCATCGCTAATGAGGTCGCCGCACGGAGCGCCCACGCCCATGCACCCTGCTCAATCGCCAGATCACGCGCATGGATAAATGCCGATTCCGCCTGTGCGTTATTACCATCATCCATCGCCAAAAATTCCCCCCGTAACCGATGAAGTTCCGGTTCAATCCATTTTTCGTGGGTACGCGCAACAAGTACCAGCGCCTCGTCAATTTCTTCCAGTGCATCCTGTGTTTGCCCGTCAAAACTGCGTGTGCGCGCCATATTCGCCATAAAAAACGGCACACCGAGCATTGCCCCAGTTTCTAAGCAACCATTCAACCCGCGTTGCATCTGTTGCAAGATGTCATCATCAAAACGCTGTTCGATATGGCTACGGGCAATCCCCTGCCACATCGTGCCCAATGCTGTGAAATAGGCAAATTCTTGATCTTCTGCCAGTGCAACCGTGTCATTGGCGAGGCGCAAGCACGTCTCATAGTCGCCACGAAAATGATAGAGATTACCCGTCCAATGAAGCGCAAATGCAATCGTAATCGGATGTTCCAATGCATAAGCAATCTCCAGCGCGCGGGTGGCTGTCGCTAACGCACGATCTGCATAACCCATCTGCCAGTACACCATCGCCAGCATTTCATAGGCAAGCACACCAATATCCTGTATCGGACTGCGCTTGATCGACTTTTTGCGAATCGTATGGTCATAGTGTTGCACCACGTATTCTAAATAGGTCTGTGAATCGGATAGGTTTCCCATGAAGCCCTGCGCCTGACCCAGCGCGACGTGTGCCCACATATGTTGCACGGGTGAATTCACCTGCTGTGCCAATGCTAGTAATTCATCGCGCATGGCGTACACCGTGCGATACTCTGCACGGGTGATGTAATATCCAGACAGGCTCGCTAATGTTTGCAGAGTCACCGTCGGGTCGCCACTAGCTTCTGCCAATTCACGCGCCCGCCCAAACGCAGATTCAACTTCTGTCGACGCATAACCACGCAAGGTCATCAACGCCCCGCCCATACCAAGTTGCAGGTTAAGCTCTTGCTGTGCTTTATCCGGCAACAATATATGATCGCGCTTGAGCAACTCCAAAGCACGCGCAAAGTGACGAACCGCCGCGTCATTAGCACTGTTACGGATCGCCTCGCGCCCAGCCATGCCACGATAAAGCAATTCCCGAAAATCATCATGTGCGCGTCGCCAATGGTGCGCTAATTGTGGCGCAACCACGCGTGTATCAGAATGCACGGATTCTAACCCTTCCGCCACGCGTCTGTGCAAATCAGGTAATGCGTCATCGGCGATCTCATCCAGCAAGGCTTCGCGCAATTTATCATGGGCGAAACGCCAGCGCGTATCATCATTACCGGAATCTCCGGCTGTGAAGACCGCCGCGGTCACACAGGCAGTGATCCATGTGTCGTGGTCAATATCAGGCGCGATATGCCGGAGCAGATTAAGGTCAATACGGCGACCATAGACCGCCGCCACCTGCAACAGGTCTTGTCCCCAATCCGGCACGCGGTCTAAACGGCGACGAATAACCTGAGAGATACCCTCTGCAAATACATTGTGTGGCAGTGTACTCGCGCCGATCTGGTCAATATCTCCGGCTTCTTCGATGAGCGCCCGCATGACCTCAATCATGAAGTAAACGTTGCCCTCGCTTGCCCGCCGTACAAGATCAACCACGCCAGGATTATTCACCCCTTCACCAATCATTGACGCACTTAGTTCAACGACATGCTCATCTGCAAGGCGTTCCAACTTGAAAGCCGTCATATGGGGTAGTTCTTGTGGTAAATCCGGTTTTTGATCGTCGCGGTAAGTAGCGAAAATCACCATTTTTTGCGAGTCGATGCGAGAGGCGAGATGATCCAATAAACGCAAAGTCGCGCCTTCTGAATGATGCAAATCCTCCAATAAGATTACGATTGGTTGATCGCTAATTTGCAGAAAATGATCGACTAGCTCAGAGACAACCTGCACTAAACGCACCTGTGTCCGATGCGGGTCGAGCGATTCTACCTTTGGAATTTGTCGTTCCAGTAATGTTTCGATGTCGGGCACCAGCACCCGTAATACAGACGCAACCTCATCGCTAATCGTCACCTGTAAGATCAAACGACGCACAACCGAGCGCCACGCCGAATATAAGAGTGCGCCGGTACTCATCGCCTGCCCTGATAGCACAAGGATGCCATCCACCAACGCCATCGTGCGGATTTCTTCTAACAAACGGGACTTGCCGACACCACTTTCGCCACCAATTAACCAGGCACTGCCGTTACTGTTAAACACCGCACCTTGCACAGCACCGGAAAAATGTGCATATTCCGCATCACGCCCGACAAACGATGCCGCTTCTAAGAATGCCCGTTGAATTTCCTGCGTGTTACGCGATGATTCTATAATATCACTTGCTGTACGGAAAGCATTAATCACTTCATCGGCGGTCTGATAGCGATCAACAGGCTCTTTTGCCAGTAATTTTGCGAACACGCCCTGTAAATCTGTGTTCAGATCAAGCACATTTACATCAATATGATCGTTGACTATGGCTTGAATTAAACGGGCGATGTTGTAAGTATCATAAGGATGTGCGCCGCTGATCATTTCGTAGCCCATCAAGCCGACTGCGTGTAAATCCGCCGCAGGACCGACATCTGTACCCTGTAACACTTCAGGTGCCATGTAAGCGAGTGTTCCCGCCGCCACATCATCGCCCGTCTCGTCCAGGCGTTTATGACTATTCAAGATCGCCGCAAGGCTAAAATCCAGCACTTTAACGATGGGATGTTGGTCATCATCCATGACAACCAGCACATTCGCGGGTTTCAAATCACGGTGGAGGATGCCCCGTCGATAGAGATAACTGAGCGCATAAAGCAATTGTATGAGCAGGTCAATCTGTAATGATAAAGGCTGATCGCTCCCTGCTTTGGTCAACGGTTTTGCACCGGAGAGATAGTCCATCGTGTAATAGGGTTGGCGGGCTTGCTTGGCTTCGTTCAGGTCAAAGCCATAATCCAACACATTGATGATATTGGGATGGCGGAGCGAAGCAAGTGTCTTAAATTCCCGCGCAAGCGCGATCCTTACCGTTTGTGTGTTGCCGTGTGAACCACCAAGATCATCGCCACTGAGTTCGGTCACAATCTTTA
>DAOTXB010000826.1:0-19177 GCA_034435575.1 Anaerolineae bacterium | reverse complement strand
AAAAGTTATTGATTAGTCGATTGCAATAAAATAACCTCAACGTAATATCACATGAAGGTTATAGAATGCTAAACAGTTGACCATATGCTAAGATTGCACCGATTATTGGCGGAACCTCCATTCCCAGATTGTTTCCAGGGTTTCAGTTTTACGGCGCGGAGAAATCGTTGCCAATGCTTGCTCAAGATCATCCAAAATATCGTCAGTATCTTCAATCCCTACAGCAAAGCGTACCAAATTATCTTTAATGCCAAGTGCCAAACGTTCTTCGGTTGATTTCTCATAATAGCTCATAAGTGCCGGTTGTTCGATCAAGCTTTCTACCCCACCAAGGCTCGGTGCAATGTAAGGAATTTGTATCGCGTCAATAAACTTACCGGTTGTTTCCAAGTCTCCGGCGACCTCAAAGCTGATCACACCACCATAACCATCCATCTGTTGCACTGCAACGTCATGATCGGGATGAGATTTGATCCCCGGATACCAGACACGCTCAATTGCCGGGTGCGTTTCTAGATATTCTGCAACTGCCTGTGCGGTACGGTTTTGTTGTTGTACACGCACGCCCAATGTTTTGATCCCGCGTTCCAGCAAATATGCGTTTTGAGGGTCAACCACACCACCCAACACACCACGCGCATCACGCAAGGCTTGGATACGATCTTTACGACCAACCACAACCCCTGCCAGCAAATCATTGTGCCCAGAAAGATATTTAGTCGCGCTATGCACAACAAAATCAATCCCCCACTCATAGGGTCGCTGATTAATCGGGGTTGCAAAGGTGCTATCAATAACTGTACGGACACGATACCTACGCCCTAAGTCAGCAAGCCGTTCGAGATCTGCCACGCGCAAATACGGATTGGTCGGACTTTCGGAAATAATGAAGCGTGTTTTTCGCGGAATGATTGCCTGTTCTAGCGCGTCATAGTCACCATTTTGCACAACGGTCGTTTCTACACCAAAACGTTTGAGGAAGGTTAAGCAGAATTGACGGGTACGGCGATAGCAATCACTTGTCATGACAATGTGCGAACCAGCGGGTACCACACTGAGTAAAAGGGACGTTACCGCATTCATCCCAGAGGAATAAAGTACCGCATCTTCCGCACCATCCAGCGCCGCCAATTTTCGTTCTACAGCCGCAACGGTTGGATTACCATAACGTCCATATTCTTCACGATCACTGCCATCACCCCATGTTTTGCTTTCCATGAAGTCAATTAAATCAGCCGTGTTTTCAAACGTATACGTTGCAGTCTGTACAATCGGGGTTGTTAATGCATTATGTGGACGATTACGTTTAACGCCACTGTGAACAGCGCGTGTGCTTTGACCACGAATATTTCGTGTAGTGTTGTTATTATCGTGTGCTTCAAAATCCTGAATATCGACTGCGACCATTGTGTGCCCTCCTAAATAACGGCATTAACCCAATAAAAAACCCGGATGCGTTCTCTTATCATTAAAACGTCCGGGTAATTATCAGGCTCAACAAGGTCGCATATCTCAAAGAAGATATACGCTCTCATCTTTCAGAAACAAAGTTTCTGCCGGAGTTGGCACCGTACTAAAAAGCTAATGCTAATCAGCGGTTGCCGCGGTGTCATAGGGCCGTTCCCTCTACCGCTCTGGATAAGAGTGTCCAGATATTGGGTTGTTAATTTGCAATTTCGCAGAATATAACACACAACTATAATTAGAGCAAGCGCTTTTTAACAAATCCTATGAATCTGCTAAAAAGCACATATACTGATGTTGACTATACTTGTTAAGAAGGTATGAGCACAGTGGACTTCAAAGTGAACTTAATGATTATGAGTGGGGTCAAAGATGGTGCCCTGCTAGAAATGCAAACAGAAAATGGTGATGGTCAAATTAAGAATGACCGCTGGTCCATTAGCATTGGACGCAAAGATGAAAACGATGTCTGCTTGCGTAATGACACGTTTGTTTCCAGACAACATGCAAATTTGCATTGGAAAGATCGACGCTGGTGGCTAGAAGATTGTGATAGTACAAACGGTACCTTCATCGAAAACGAAACCAACTACTTTGATGACCAACCAGTTAAGGGGATAATCCCGTTAGAAATCGGACAATTATTTCGCGTCGGACGCACATGGATGCGGATTCAAGCAATCGGATAAATTATGGCGAACATTAGCTTAAAGCACATTCTCATTAACGCACAACAAGAATCCTATAAAATGCGCCACTTTTATCTAGGTGCAGAGCATCTTTTTGTGGGATTGTTGACAGTTCAAGGGGGTATTGCGTCTAGCCTTCTGCAAGAACACGGCTTAACCCCGGAGTATGTCATTGACTCAATTCGGAGAAAAATCGGTAAAGGGAGTCATCATCGGTTGTGGGCTGGCATCCCTAACACACCGCGCGCAGATGTTATGTTAGATATTGCACGCGAAATTGCATTAGAGAGCGGACGAAATGAGATTGACGAGCGGGATTTGCTAACTGCAATTCTTGAAGAAGGTGAAAACATCCCGGTACGTGTGCTTATGGCACTGGGCATTGAAGATATACCTGCATTTGTCAAGCAAATTTATGAAAAAGAGCATGTTACAACAGATACAGAGACACCTTTTGTAGAAGTCGAGTTAAGTCCACAGCTCGAACAGGATGAAGATATTACTAAAGAGCAATTGTTTATCATCCGACGCATGTTTTTCAGCTATCCAAAAATCCGAATTGAGCGACGCTTAATGGGTGGATATTCTGAAGCAGTATTATTTGTCATCACCCCACTTCATGGCGATGGTCGTCAAGACGCATCGGTTGTTGTTAAACTGGATTCGACTGCGTCCATCTTGGATGAAACACGTCGTTATGAATCATTCGTGAAGCGTACCCTACCCCCGATGACTGCACGGCTAGAAGATCGCCCTGTTGCGCCGGATAACATGACCATCGCGGGCATAAAATATACTCTGATTGCCGGTAGTGATCGCATTCCACAAGACCTGCGTGCAGTGCTCACAGATTGGCAACCTGCAGAACTTGGTAGCTGGTTACGCAATGAACTTTTCCCTTCGTTTGGACGAATCTGGTGGCGGCAAAGCCGACCCTATCGCTTTCAGGCATGGCAAGAATATGATTGGTTATTACCACCTGTTTTGACGCTTGAATACAATGGTGTTAAGAAACTTCCTGAAGAAGGCTTTACATTAAAGTTTCCAGTCAAACGACAGAAACTTAATGCCATCGAATACGGTGATGTCGTCGCAGTAAATAACTTCACAGTATACAAAGTTTATCCAGAACGGGGTGCGATTCAACTTGCGGTAGGTAGTGGTAGCGATGCCGCTCATGCGTACAAGATCGAAGTAAGAAATCTCAATTTTGAGCAAGACACTTACTATCGTGGTGAGGTCATAGATCAAATTATCGGCACGGTCTGGCAAACCCGTAATCAACAATTGATGCACGCCGTTCGCGCTTTAGAGCCAGATTTTAACCATGAAGCGGATAAGATTCCATTTAGTACGCGTGTTGGCATCGAAAAGTTACCAAATCCACTAAAAGTTTATGAAGAGCTACTCGATTCATATGTCAATGGCTCACTGAGTACCATTCATGGCGACTTGCATCTTGGCAACATTATGATTGGACCGAACAATAGCGCCTTCTTGATTGACTTCGCACACTCACGAGACGGACACACGATATTTGACTGGTGCTCGCTGGAAATCAGCTTGTTGCGCGATGTTATTATGCCTGTTGCGGGTTCCACCTGGGATGATGCACGCGAAGTTTTAGAACATATCGTGCCACTGAATCGTGGAGAAATACCCGATAACGAGGAAGCCTCTATTGCTTTTGCGCTCTCCTCAGTTGCACAAGTCAGAAAAATTGTAGAAGAGTGCCTATACCGTGAAGGGCAATGGTCAGAATATTATGTTGCGCTCGCATTATGTTGTTTGCGCGCGATGACATGGGAAAATATGCCCATCGGAGCACGACGACTGATGTTTATGGTTGCAAGCCTCATCATCTATGAATTACAAACCTCTTACACACTCACCGATGATGACGATACCGCTTCTCCTGACGCAACGGACATAAGCACCAATTTTTAAGCGTATTGATTTATCCAAAATCAGAAAAGTGGGAACGTACACATGATACGTTCCCACTTTCGTTTATACTATTTGACGATCAGGTTTACTGAGCTAGTACGAATACGGCGGCTGTCCGACCGGGAATAGTAAAAGTTGCGGTTTCAGCATCAAATGATGCGCCCTGTACAACACTATCCACCGAATTTGCCAGAACAGGATGTAGTTCCAGCCCAAGACCAAGCAACGCCTCTTCAGTAAATGTTACTTCATCCGGTGATGAATTGAGCAAGGTGACAACCAGTTCATATTGCGGATCAAAGTCATCTTCATCAGTCACGCTCATCACAATCAATCCAGGGATTTCTTCCTCGCCCATGTTATGGAAATTGAGCATGGATTGCACCTGTTCGCCGGTTTGTAGGCGGAACAAACGCACATCACTTCGAATTTGTAGCAACTCTAGGAAGTGCTCGCGGGAACTGTCAATGTTATCCGCCGATACTTGCAAACTCTCATCAGCAAGCAATGGGCGCATGATGTCCCAGCGCGAACTATTATCTGCGCTAGGTGGTAAGCCAATGCCAAAGCCATTCATCTGATATGTCCAATCCAATTGATTGAACCAATCGCCAGAGTTATAGCTGTTGCGATCCAAAGATTTCGAGCGCAGAAGATCATCCCCTGCCTGGAAGAACGGAATACCTTGTGAGAACATGACGATACTATTGGCAAGATTATGCATCCGCACATAATCCTCAAGCGTCACATCTTCAAGGTCTTTGTACATCAAAATGTCCCAGAGTGTTTCGTTATCATGCTTAGAAACATAGATAACATTTTCCTGTGGATCATTGGTATAACCAGCAGGTGACCCGCCACCATACGGCACATCTGCGCCAGTGAGAATCTCGCCTGTTGCATCAATCAGTACAATATCAGCCAAATTACCTGCCATACCAACACGAATCAGATTCGCAAAGTCAGACAATTGTTGTAACTGTGCTTCTTCGTCACCGGGTGTAATACCATTCGGGTTAAAGTAAAGATCACTCACCCACCCTTGATGCTGACGACCATCAAACGGGCTACCGCCACGCACGGCATCGCGCAGACGGTCATTGAATACGCCAATGCCCGAATCTGCAATCGTCAACTGGACGGCAGGAATACCGCGCACATTATTATCAGTATCAGGGCGAACCCAACCTTCACCATAGATATAGATGCTCGAGCCATCTACACCATGTTCTTCCAATGTGAGGCTTTCAATCGCGTCCTGAACTTCAAGCATATTGTCCAAGAGATGAGAACCCATAAGGTCAAACCGGAAAGCATCAATCTTATAGTCAACCGCCCACGTCACCACAGAATCCACCATTAGACGTTGCATCATGGTATTTTCTGTCGCGGTATTCGGGCAACAACTACTTGTTTCAATAGTCCCGTTTGTCGGATTGAGACGATGATAATAACCCGGTACGATACGATCTAATACTGAACGCGGGCTTTGACCAGCATCGCTCGTATGGTTATAGACAACATCAATCACCACACGCAAACCCATTTCGTTGAGCGCCATGACCATCTGGCGGAATTCAAGAATACGTTGTGTACCATCAGGGTCAGTTGCATAACTACCTTCGGGAACGGTGTAATGATATGGATCATAACCCCAGTTGAAGCCGTCCTGATCCCGAATAGGATCAATCAGTGCCTGTTGTTCATCGGAGTCAGAAGCAAATTGGGCTAATTCGGCAAAGTCCGGTTCGACCCGATCTTCAGGATTTTCCTCGATGGTGGCAAGGTCAAAAGATGGCAACAGATGCAAGTGAGATAATCCAGCCTCTGACAACGATTCCAGATGATTTACACCATTACTATCCGATAGCGTAAATGCCATGTAGGTGCCACGTAGATCTCCCGGCACGGATTCGTCACCAATGCTGAAATCACGAATGTGTAATTCGTAGACCACAATATCTTCAGGGGCTTCTAGCGGTGGCTTCACCAGTTCATCCCATCCTTCGGGGAACAGTGAAGGATCGTTCAGGTCAACAATTTGCGTGCGCGTGCTGTTCGCCGCAAGACTGAGTGAATACGGATCAGTGACCATATTCGTTTCAATCATCTGAGTAGAAGGTGCATAAACCTGAACCTCAAACAGATAATATTGCCCCACCCAATCTCGTTGTCCAAACACACTCCAGACACCAGTCTCATCATCACGGTTCATATCAAGCACAGTGCTTTCCGTAGCAGGATCACTATCTTCAAACAGATGCAATCGAACATTCTGTGCAGTTGGTGCCCAAACCCGAATGATCGGTGTATCACCTGCTATGGTTGTACCAAGGCTACCCTCATAGCTGTAAAGATCATCCAATACACCGGGAATTTGAATGCCACTTGCGTCTAAGGGATTACCGTCAGCATCAAGCGCAAGCACGGCAAATTGACCACGAAGGATTTCTGGGACAAGTGCAATATCCGCTTCACTGACAGTAAAAATGTCAAAATTTGCAAGATATGGGAATTCTTGCGCTAAGTCAGCACTCAAACCCTCAGGATTCGGCGTTAGATTGATGAATTCGCCGCCCTCGATACCATTACCCGTCAATGTAAGATTTGCGTCGGCAGAATAGTGTACTTGGACAGTGCCGTTCTCGCCAACATCAACATTCCAAGCGAGCGTATTCCCGCTTACCCAATGTGCGGCGGCAAAACCGATATTCCCAACGATCATAATATCGCTACTCACATGAATTGTCATTACTGCGGAAGCAGAATCCCAAACAAATGTCACAAGCACGTTATCTTCCGGCACGGTAAAAGTGATATTTGCACCATCCGCCGCCCCATCGACGCCATAATTTTCGCCCCAGCTTCCACCAACGGCGACTTTAGCTTCATAGTTACCAGTTGGAATAGATGATGTGGAATAGACATAAACACCGTCACCATCCGTATCCTGTAACCATGTGCGTAAACATGATGGTTCCCAATCACCGGCGTTGCCGTTGGTATCTACACAGCCAACTTCACTCTGAAAGCTACCCGGAACGTTGGCGATGATTGAACGCGTACTATCCGTAATCCAACCTGTTTTATGATCGAAGAAAAATTCAACTGTCGTATCATCTTCAAGCATAAGCGGGATGTTATCGCCACCAGACACTGCATTCATTCCAAAGTTGACATCCCATGTGCCATTCAATGCAACTTTATATTCATATTCACCAGCAGGAATGTCAAAACTCGCACGCCAGATGTCATCATCGGAGTCATAGGCCAGTGCAGTTGATTCACAGTCTGCTTGCCAATCACCATCACAACCAAGCAGACTCTGTATGGTACCCGGAACAACAACCATCTCAGGTAAATCTAAATCAGTTGTCGGCAACGAAGGAATGTCAACGACTTCCTCTTCCATCATATCATTAGCACCTTCCACAGCCTCCACAACTTCACCAGTATCAATCGTGACAACATTACTTGAGGAATCAAATGTAAAAGTCACTAAAGCGTTATCTTCCGGTACAGTGAAGGGAATATTGTCGCCCTCTTCAACACCATCCACGCCAAAGTTGACATCCCAGCTCAACCCAACAGCAACCTTCGCTTCATAATCTCCAGCTGTTGTAATCGGTGTGCTGTACGTGAAAACACCATCACCATCAGGGTCTTGTAACCACGTTGACAGGCATGAAGGGTCCCAATCACCACCACAGCCTACTAAACTTTGATAACTGCCCGGAACGGTTGCAATAATGGAATTGACATCATCCGTGATCCAACCTGTGTTAAGGTCAAAATAGAAATTTACAGTTGTATCTTCCGCCAATTCTAACGCTATATTCTCACCATCAGAAACGGCATTTGCGCCGTAATTCCAATCCCATGTGCCGTTTATAGAGACTTTGTATTCATAACTTCCAGCAGGTAGGTCATAGGTTGCTAACCACAGATCAAAACCTGCATTATAAGTCATCGCACTATCTTCGCAGGCTGTGTCCCAGTCTCCACCACAACCCACAACACTTTGAATTGTACCCGCGAGAACCACAGTCTCAGCGGTTGCGTCGGACTCTTGAGCAACAGTAATAGAAGCTAGAGTAGCGACCAAACACATGAGTGCAAAAAGCACCACAAGCCTGCGCCACTTTGAACGCATCAAAAATCTATCCATGAAACGCCTCTCAAACTAATGAACATTAAAAAACGGATAACAATTTTGGAGTTATCCGTCGATATTATACCGTTTTGTAATCATTTCTGTACGGAGTGTACAATTTTCTAATCTAACAGGTTACACGATTTACAGCTGATTAAATACGGCTTCTGCAAACTCATCCGTGCTGATATATGCACCCCCACGAGGGGCAATATCTGCGGTACGAGCGCCTTCATCTAACGCATTTTCTACCGCTGTTTCTAGTGCCCTAGCTTCATCTTCTAATCCGAGACTGTACCGCAACAACATAGCCGCGCTTAATATCGTGCCTGTGGGATTGGCTTTTCCCTGCCCCGCAATATCCGGTGCCGACCCATGAATCGGTTCGTACAATCCGAACTTATCTGAACCAATGGATGCAGAAGGCAACATACCCAGAGACCCTGCCAGTACAGAGGCTTCATCGCTCAAAATATCACCGAACATATTGCCAGCAACGATCACATCAAAATCCGCTGGACGGGTCAATAAGTGCATCGTACAGGCATCTACTAACAGGTGTTCAAGTTCTACATCACTATAATCTTCGTGTACTTTTACAACTGTGCGTCTCCACAAGCGCATTGATGCTAAGACATTTGCTTTGTCAACAGATGTCAACTTGCCACGGCGACCCTGTGCGGCACGGAACGCAATGTGTGCTACACGTTCAACTTCAGGAACAGTGTAAAGTAAGGTGTCGAAGGATTCAGTACCTGTATCTCCCTGCTCTTCGCGTGGTCCAAAATATAAGCCACCGGTCAGTTCACGCACAAACATAATGTCGATATTTTTCAGCAGATCAGGACGTAATGGGGCATGCTCCGCCAAAGATGGATATGCTTTGACCGGACGCAAATTTGCAAATAATCCAAAATGCTGACGAATCTGAAGTAACCCCTGCTCAGGGCGTACTCTTGCCGCCGGATCAGACCATTTTGGTCCGCCAACCGCACCAAGTAGAATTGCGTCACCCTGTTCACAGGCGCTGATTGTTTCAGCAGGCAGGGATGTGCCAGTTTTATCAATGGCAATCCCACCCATCAACGCTTCTTGAAAAGTGAAGTCGTGTCCGAACTTAGACCCGATTTTCTCCAGGGCTTGCACAGCCTTCGCAGTCACTTCAGGACCAATGCCATCACCCGGTAAGGTTGTAATTGTTGCTTTCATCAAAATCTCCTATACATACAGAAAGGCACGTTAGTACGTGCCTCCAAATAATACCTATGCTTTGTTCTATGCAATTACTCGCTAGCAACTGCTTCTATTGTACTTCTTAGGCCATATTCCACGCTATCAACCAGCGCTAACCAACTGGCATGAATAATGTTTGTTCCCGCCCCCACCGTGCTCCACCGTTTTGATCCATTTTGTGTGTCAATCAGTACACGGGTTGTTGCGGCAGTGGCGCTCTTACTGTCCAGTATACGAACTTTATAATCTGCTAATTGAAAGTCTGCAAATTGTGGGTAACTTGGTACCAGCGCCTTACGTAAGGCGAGGTCAAGTGCATTAACCGGGCCATTCCCTTCAGCGGCAGTGTGAATAATGTCACCGTTAACGTCAAGTTTAACCATCGCCTCTGACAACGCACCACGATCTCGTCGGTCTTCTACCAATACGGTGAAATCAATTAGCGTGAACAGCGGTTCATAATCAGGACGAGCACGTAACAAGCGCACTGCGACTGATGCTTCTGCACCTTCAAATACCCAGCCTTCGCTTTCGAGTTGTTTGATATCTTCCAACACTTTTACTGCTTCTTCTTTGGTGACATCGAAGCCAAATTCCTCAGCTTTGCTCAACACATTCCCCCGTCCAGAAAGATCGGAGATCAACACACGCATCTCATTACCAACTAATGCCGGATCAATATGCTGATAGCTATCCACATTACGCCGGATAGCGGCAACATGAATACCGCCTTTATGTGCAAAAGCGCTTCGTCCTACATAGGCTAGGTGCTCATCAGGCGCAAGATTAGCAATTTCAGCCACAGTGCGTGATAGTCGTGTCAAATGATGAAGGCTTTCATCCGGCACACAATCATAATTCATCTTGAGTTTGAGGTCAGGGATGATGCTACATAAGTTTGCATTTCCACAGCGTTCACCATACCCATTGATGGTACCCTGTACATGCACAACGCCAGCTTGCACTGCCGCCAACGAATTTGCGACAGCCAGTTCACCATCATTATGCGTATGAATACCCAACGCCACATTAGGAAACGCATCCTGAATCATCTTTACAAAATTAGCGACTTCCCACGGTAATGTACCGCCGTTGGTATCACAAAGCACGACACAATCTGCGCCGCCTTCAACCGCCGCTTTGATCGTATCAAAGGCATATTCAAGGTCGAGCTTTGCGCCATCAAAGAAATGTTCTGCATCATAAATAACCTCTTTTCCGAGATCTTTAAGATATGCCAGACTATCATGAATCATGCGGATATTTTCTTCTGGCGTAGTTTGCAATACATCGGTCACATGAAGCATAGAGGTCTTGCCTACAACTGTGACCACAGGCGTTCTTGCATCAACCAGCGCTCGAATATTTAGATCATCGACAGGATCACAACCTTTACGACAGGTCGACCCAAAAGCGGTGATCTTCGCTGTCTTTAGCTGAATATCTTGAACAGCTTCAAAGTAACCGGCATCTTTTGGATTAGAACCGGGCCATCCCCCTTCAATATAGGCGACACCTAATTCATCCAATAAACGCGTAATACGCAGTTTATCCGCCAGAGATAGAGATATGCCTTCACGTTGTGTACCATCCCGTAACGTCGTATCGTAGATTGCGACCTGCCGCATGATTAGCCTCTCACCGGGTCTGATTTTGTATCTACATAATGTATATGAGCCTCTTCGAACTTAACGACCTCGCCCTCAAGGTTGAGTAGATACCCAAGCTGGTCTACACCATTCAGCAGACAATATTTGGAAAACTCATCAATCGGAAAAGAAACGTTTCGACCATCAGGTAATGTAACCTGTTGATTTTCCAGATCAATTTGAACGAAGGTATTCGGGTCTTCTTCTGCAAGACTCATGAGTTGATGATGGGTTTGCTCATCAACCTCAATCGGTAATAAGCCATTTTTGAGAGAATTATTACGGAAAATATCCGCAAAATCCGTACTGATAATCGCCTTGAAACCAGCGCCCATCAATGCCCACGGTGCATGTTCACGCGAGCTTCCACAGCCAAAATTATGACCGCCTACCAGTACCCCTGCATCTTTATATTCCGGCTTATTCAACACAAAATTAGGTTTTGGAGAACCATCAGATTCATAGCGCCAGTCAAAAAAACATGCCTCTCCCAGACCATTTTTATCCGTCACTTTTAAATAACGCGCCGGGATAATTTGATCGGTATCTGTATCATTCACTGGCAACGGTGCCATTGTTGCAGAAAACGTTTTGATCGGTTCCATTATAGTACAACCTCCGGCTCATGTAACTCACGCGGGTCAGTGATAACACCATTAATTGCGGTTGCCGCCGCAGTTAACGGGCTAGCGAGGAATGTGCGCCCACCTTTACCCTGACGACCTTCGAAATTGCGATTGCTTGTGCTCACGGCATATTCACCGGGCGCAAGTTGATCGCCATTCATTGCAATGCACATTGAACAACCGGCTTCGCGCCAATCCGCACCAGCTTCTTTAAAGATCGTATCTAAACCTTCACGCTCTGCCTGCGCTTTCACCTGTTGAGATCCTGGCACCACCATCATACGCACGTTATCCGCAACTTTACGACCACGAATAATCTTCGCCGCTTCACGCAGATCACCGATCCGCGAGTTGGTGCAACTCCCCAGAAAAACAACATTCACAGGCTTACCGAGCAAGCTCTGATTTGGCTGAAGATCCATATACTTTAAGGCTTTGTCTAATGCCATGCGCTCATTTACATCTTTCACAATATCTGGATCAGGCACGCGGTCTACAATACGCATTCCCATTCCAGGATTTGTGCCATACGTGATCATAGGTGTGAGGTCATCAGCCGTTAAAACAACCTCAGCATCAAATGTCGCATCTTCATCTGACGGCAATGAGCGCCATTCTTTAACTGCCTCTTCCCACGCATCGCCTTTTGGTGCAAAACGACGACCTGCCATATATTCAAAGGTTGTTTCATCTGGCGCAACCATACCGGCACGGGCACCACCTTCTATGGACATATTGCAGATCGTCATCCGACCTTCCATGCTCAACCCACGAATAGCAGATCCCATATATTCCAACACGTGACCCGTGCCACCGCCGACACCAATTTTAGCGATAATAGCAAGGATGATGTCCTTCGCAGTAACGCCATCTTCAAGATCACCATCAACGCGAATCGCCATCGTTTTTGGCTGATTCTGTAATAGTGTTTGTGTCGCTAGCACATGACCAACCTCACTTGTGCCAATCCCAAAACCAAGCGCTCCAAAAGCGCCATGTGTGCTAGTGTGGCTATCACCACAAACGATGGTCATACCGGGTTGCGTTATCCCTTGCTCCGGTCCAATCACATGAACAATACCCTGATTCTCTGTACCAAGCGCGAACAACGGGATACCAAATTCTTCACAATTTTTTGTCAAGAAATCAAGCTGATATGACGCTTGTGCATCCAGCACAGGGATGATTCCATCCGCGTTGCGTGGCGTTGTAGGCGTGCTGTGATCCATAGTGGCTAATGTGCGATCTGGACGACGTACTTTTAAGCCACGCTCGCGCAATAGCGTGAATGCCTGAGGCGAAGTCACTTCATGAACTAAATGCAGATCAATATACAGAACCGCCGGTGATCCAGCGCTCTGCGGTCTGACTAAATGTTTATCCCACACTTTTTCAAACAACGTGCGTGATTGTGTATTACTCATACGATTTATCCCAAGTTATCCCAAGTTATCCCAAATTTATAGAAATTATGATGTTGTAGGGATGCTTTGATACATCCCTTATCGTTAACTGATTAAACTAATCTGCTGATGATCCGCTACTTATGCCAATTGTTGCGGCATCGCCTTCAGGCATTACATCACCATGACCAAGCTGTGCGACCATACGATTTACCGCCGCCAAATAGGCTTTAACACTTGCGACAACAATGTCTGAGTCCGCGCCATACCCGCCAAACGTGCGCCCACTTGCAGGGTCAATAATCCGCACTGTCACTTCCCCAAGTGCGTTAATACCTTCGGTGACACTATGTACGCTGTACTCCACAAGAACATTCTCCGCTTGAATGATCGCGTCAATTGCTTTGTAAGACGCATCAACGGGTCCTGTCCCTACAGAAGCATAAACAAATTCATCACCTTCAACATTTCGCATTTTGATCGTCGCTGTCGGCATACCCATCGTGCCACAGGTTACCTGAATATCATCCAGCGAATAGTATTCTTCCGGTTTATGAAATTCATCAGCAACGAGCGCTTCTAGGTCAGCATCAGTGACATTTTTCTTAGCATCAGCAACTTGTTTAAAGCGAACAAAAACCTTATTTAGTTCATCGCCTTCGACATCATAGCCCAATTCACGCAGGCGCACTTTAAGGGCATGTCGTCCGCTATGTTTTCCTAAAACCAGTCGACTTTGTGCCAGACCAACCGTTTCAGGTGTCATGATCTCAAATGTTGTTGCATCTTTCAGCACACCATCTTGATGAATGCCGGATTCATGGGCAAAGGCATTTGCACCGACAATCGCTTTATTCGGTTGCACTGGCATACCCATATAATTACTCACCATACGGCTCGTTTTCATGATCTGCTTGGTGTTGATATTTGTTCGCAGATCATAAAACGATTTACGCGTATGTAACGCCATGACTACTTCTTCGAGGCTAGTATTACCAGCACGTTCACCAATACCGTTGATAGTGACTTCAACCTGCCGTACACCAGAATTTACCGCCGCCAGCGTATTTGCAGTCGCCATCCCGAGATCATTATGACAATGTACTGACCAAATCACCCCACTGCCAGGACCAGCGCCCGGTGTTTCAGCAATTAGATTTGAAAGCGTTTCTGACCATTCATTTGGCGTAACGTAGCCGACTGTATCTGGAATATTCAACGTAGTCGCGCCACATTCCACGGCAACAGCACATACCTTGATTAGATATTCAATATCAGTACGCCCTGCATCCATCGGGCTAAATTCCACATCATCACAGAGGCTTTTTGCCAGTGTAACCGCCTCACGCACACGCGCTATACCCTCATCTTGATCGATACGTAGCATGTTCAGATGCTCCGGTGAAGTACCGAGGAATGTGTGTATACGCGGGTGTGCCGCATCCTTGACACCCTCCCATGCAGTACGAATATCGCTTTCAACCGCGCGCGCTAGTCCACAGATTGTTGGTCCATCGACAGTACCAACTTCCTGGGCAATACGTTGAACCGCCCTTAAATCATCAGGCGATGCCGCAGGAAAACCTGCTTCGATAATGTCAACGCCTAGTGAAGACAATTGGCGAGCGATTTCCAATTTTTCCGCACTGGAAAGTGTTGCACCAGGGCTTTGTTCACCGTCACGCAGTGTAGTATCAAAAATCAGTACAGTGTTTTCGTCACGAATATTTTGTCGTTCGTTCATCAGGAGTGATCCTTTCTTTATTAACAAAATTGTCAAATGAGAGACGATTTAAGCCACTAAGCTCAGCAAGACCATCTTCAGACATTTAGACCACCCCCTTTCGCACTGCAATTACGCCGTCATCCATGTGTTTACGATTCCTGCTTGATCTGTTTATCGTCCAGAAATGGCATCATATGGCGCAAGTCTGTGCCGACTTTTTCGAGCAGAAGATCATGTTCAGTCTGGCGACGTGCATTGAATTCAGGTCGTCCATCCTCATTCTCTTTGATCCAATTCTGAGCAAAGGTACCGTCTTGAATGCGTGACAGCACACCAGACATTTCTTCTTTAACCAGATTCTCGAAGTCATCACCGACCACATAACCGCCATACTCTGCGGTATTACTCACGCTATACCACATATAGCTCAAGCCACCTTCGTACAACAGATCAACAATCAATTTAAGCTCATGCAAGCATTCAAAATAAGCAACTTCTGGTTGATAGCCTGCCTTAACAAGGGTTTCAAACGCGGAGCGAATCAGTGCAGTGACACCGCCACACAGCACAACCTGTTCACCAAACAAATCAGTCTCAGTTTCTTCTTTAAAAGTTGTTTCGATCACACCCGCGCGGGTACATCCGATAGCACGCGCATAAGCTGTCGCGTTTGCCTTCGCGTTACCGCTTGCATCTTGCTGAACCGCTAGCAAACCGGGTACGCCAGCCCCTTCTTTATAGACTTCGCGGACACGATGTCCCGGCGCTTTTGGCGCAACCATAGATACATCAACATTTTCCGGTGGCACAATCTGTTTGAAGTGAATGTTGAACCCATGTGCGAACATTAGCGTGTTACCCGCTTCAAGATTTGGCGCGATGGATTCATTATAGATCGAAGCCTGCTTTGTATCTGGCACAAGTACCATAACAATGTCAGCGGCTTTGCTTGCATCCGCGACAGACATGACTTGTAATCCATCTGCTTCCGCCTTGGCTTTACTCTTACTTCCCTCATGCAGACCAATAACGACGTTTACGCCACTATCTTTGGCATTCAATGCATGGGCATGTCCTTGACTGCCATAGCCAATTACAGCAATTATTTTACCTTCCAGTAAAGACAAATCAGCATCGTTATCATAAATCAGTGTTGCCATTCGAACTCTCCTACTTGTGCAGTTAAAATGAAATTAGCGGCACACTTTGCATGTCGCTAATACTTAGAAAATTTAGATTGCCGTGCCGTTTCCATTCACCCCACTAGGCACAGGTACAGTCGGTTCATACTCCGTATCCTGAATACGAATACCGCGTCCCATCGCAACGATACCCGTACGAACCAATTCAACAATTCCTACCGGGCGCAACTCGTTGATCACAGATTCGACAATTTCTTCGCGGGCAGTAATCTCCACGATAGACACCTTAGGTCCCATATCAACAATCCGTGCCGGATAGCGCTCGCATACCTCGGTTACTGTATTGTATGAATCAGGATCATCGGTACGAACCTTTATTAGCGCAAGATCACGGCTTACATGAGGCTCTTGCGAGATCAAGCGTACATCAATCACATTGACGAGCTTATACAAATTCGTAGCAATTTTATGCGCGTCCGCACGGTTTGCATCGACAACAATGGTCATCCGTGAAACATGCGGTTTGTGGGTACGCCCAACGGTTAGGCTATCCACGTTGAAGTTACGTCGCCGAAATAAGCTAGCAACCCGGTTAAGGACACCTGGCTTATTCTCTACTAAGGCAACCAGTGTTTCTTTATGATTTAGTGTTTGATAGGACATATTATTTGACCTCTCCCGGTTTTGGTCGGCGGATCATCTTATCAAGATCTGCGCCGGCGGGTACCATCGGGTACACCATATCTTGCTTCTCAACAACAAATTCAATGAGTGTAGGTCCATCAATCTCACGGGCAAATTTGACAGCATCCTCGATTTCATCACGCGATGTCACACGGCGTGCCTGTACACCGTAGGCTTCTGATAATTTACAGAAATCAGGGCTAAACATAGGTGTTGCATGATACCGTTCTTCATAGAAGATTTCTTGCCATTGGCGCACCATCCCAAGAAAGCCATTATTGATGATCGCAATATTGATGTTGATGTTTTCTTGAGCGGCGGTTGCTAGTTCACATAGAGTCATCTGAAAGCCACCATCACCCACAATTGCCCATACTTCTTCTTCTGGCATAGCAAACTTCGCACCAATCGCCGCGGGAAAGCCAAAACCCATAGTCCCTAACCCGCCACTTGTTAACATAGTCGCAGGACGCTTATGAGGATAATATTGCGCTTCTAACATTTGATGCTGACCAACATCGGTCACTGTAATCGCATCACCATCCGTATATTGCCATAAGTCATTAATAACCTGTGCGGCAATCAGCCCACCCGCATCACGCGTACGGAGAATATCGCGCTCATCTGCATCTTCTTGCCAATTGCGGATATGATTTAGCCAATCAGCATGCGATGAATCTTCGACACCGGGTAAAATCTGTTCTAAGACAGCCCGCAAATCACCCGCAATCGCCACATCCACTTTCACGTTCTTATTAAGTTCAGAAGGGTCAATATCGATGTGGATTTTATTCGCGTTAACTGCATAGGTTTTTAAATTGCCTGTCACACGATCATCAAAACGCATACCTAGGGCGATCAATAAATCCGCTTCTTGAATGGCATGATTAGATGCCGCTTGCCCATGCATACCCATCATGCCTAATGACAATGGATGATTTTCTGGTAAACCACCCTTGCCTAAGAGGGTTAACGTTACTGGAATATGTGCGCGTTCTGCCAATTCCCGTAATTCATGCATTGCACCGGATTTCAGAATACCCTGCCCGGCAAGGATAATTGGGCGCTTTGCATTATTGATGAGTTCACGCGCATGATCAACCTGATTGTCAGTACCGACACGGGGCGGGCTATATCCGGGGAGAATAATAGGGCTTTCTGGATACACAAACTCAATTGTTTCTTTTTGTACATCTTTGGGGACATCGACCAATACTGGACCAGGGCGACCTGTACGTGCAATATGAAAGGCTTCACGAATAACATAGGCGAGTTCGCTAATGTCCGAAACCAGATAATTATGCTTGGTTACGGGTAAGGTAACACCGGTAACATCCGTTTCCTGAAAAGCATCAGAACCAATCGCCGCTCGTGCGACCTGCCCCGTAATACAAACAATCGGGGATGAGTCCATCATCGCAGTGGCGATACCGGTTACGAGATTCGTTGCGCCAGGCCCACTTGTGGCAATAGCCACGCCCACTTTACCGGATGCACGCGCATAACCATCTGCCATATGTGATGCACCCTGCTCATGGCGAACTAGCACATGATGAATCTGAGGGTATTTTGTCATTGCATCATACGTTGGCAAAATCGCCCCACCCGGATAGCCGAAGATAACATCAACACCTTCCCTAAGAAGGCACTCCATAATAATTTCTGAACCCGTAAGTAACATTAAAACCTGACTCCTCTGGGCTTAGTCGCCCGACGCTTTTTCTGATTTCTTAACGTGCGTTAGCCATCCATGCGTATCTTCCAATTCGCCGGATGTTATTCCAAAGAAACGTTGTTGCACTTCTTTTGTGATCGGACCCGGTTTGCCTTCTCCCACACTAAGACGATCAACCGAACGAATTGGTGTGATTTCTGCGGCAGTGCCGGTGAAAAACATTTCATCCGCCATATAGAGCATTTCACGGGCGACGGCTTCAAAACGAACTTCATAGCCAAGATCATTCAAAATTGTTAGCACTGAATCACGGGTAATACCCATCAAAATGGATGCCCAATTGCCCGGTGTGTAGACAACCCCATTAGAAATCACGAAGATATTTTCGCCAGCACCTTCGCTGACATAACCATTGACATCAAGCGCGATACCTTCACTAAATCCGTTATCTTTTGCTTCCATACTGACAAATTGGCTGTTGATATATTGACCACCAATTTTCGCTAATGAGGCAAATGTGTCTGGAGCGATGCGTCTCCATGAACTTACTTGAACATCTACGCCATTATCAATCGCCTCACTGCCGAGGTAACGTCCCCACTCCATCGTCATGATTACCGTTTCCGTTGGAGAATTTCGCCCCTCTAAACCCAAACCACCCGCACCGCGAAATACAAGTGGACGTACATAGCACGAGTCATGTCCATTACGATTAATGACTTCAACAATTGCCTGATTAATGTCATCTGCCGAGAAATCAATCGCAATGCGTGCAATTTTGCAACC
>DAOTXB010000825.1:0-4429 GCA_034435575.1 Anaerolineae bacterium | reverse complement strand
ACACGCTCAAATGTTTGCGTAACGCCCAATTGTCGTTCGGTAGCCGCCATATCCTGTCGTGCTTGCTGGTTATTCAGGCTTGTTACAAGTGCGGCAACAATACATGCAGTAAGTACACCACATAGCGACATAAAGATAAATGCGAATGTAATCATCTGACGGGTAATTCGTGGTTTGACTGTTAGCTCACCGGAATGTGTGTCGGAGGCACTAGCCTGTCTGTTGTCAGTGACGGTGACCTCAAACGAATAGCGTTCTGTAGCGCCAAACCATGCACGCAGGCGTGGACGTAGTTTTAACGTTATTTCCTGCTTCTCTCCGGGTGCTAGCGTCACCGTTGGCGAACGAAATTCTGCGTCAAGCGCATCTTCAGGATCACGCACACTTAACGTATATTGTTGCCGCGTATTGCCCTGATTAGTTACCGTTAATGTCGTCGGCTTACGACCTCTAATTCTAGTGGGGTGTAGGTCGGACTTTACCTGATAAAACGGCTCAATTTCAAGTTGTCCGGGTAATATCACCGGGTAGGTATTCGGGCGACCCCGGCTGACGATGATGACATCGAAAGGGTATGTGCCTGCTACACTAGAACTTTTGGGCGCGGGGTTAAATGTTAACTGGATTGTTTTTACATCATCCTTGAGCATTTCAATCGGTGCATCCGGTAACGTTACCCAGTCGTCCAGCCAGTCATCGGAATTACTACGAATCATGACCGTGAAGTGATCGACCCTAATCTCATTACGAATTGTCAGCGCAGTGGTGACAATCTCCCCGGGTTTCACAATCAATAGTGGTGGGTCAAGCGTGGTTTCAATCTCTAAGGGGATCTGTTCAACAGTTTCATGAACGATCTCATCCGACGGCTTGCCGAGAATTGTGGATTGGTGACTTTGACCGGGTTCGGTGGGTTGTAAGCTATTGGCAGGTTCTAGTGCAAAGCGTATTTCTCCCATCCGTAGAAAAATACCCGGTTCCCACACAGTGCTCTGATTACGTTTTAATTGTTGAGAACCCACCCATGTATTATTTGTTGAACCGAGGTCAGTTACACTATATCCACCATCAGCAATACGCTCTATGCGAGCATGGAAGCGGGAGAGTGTTTTGCTGTTTACAGAAATGTCGGCGGTGGTGTCTCGCCCAATGGTCATCAGATCTTTATCAATGGGGACTGCGCGGGTAGGTGGTGCTGGCAGATGGATTACGATGCGGTCTTTACCAAGATGCTCTTGTTCGACCTCTGGTTGGGTATAAGTTATGTTCGCCGCGGGTGTGGTCTCGTAGGTGACTTGAGTCATTTGCTGAAAATCATAACCGGGATTTACCTGTGTGGATTGCCAATGTTCCAATATATGAAACAGATCGTCAAGGTCACGGGCAAATTCTGCCGCTGTTTGGTATCGATTATTCGGATCTTTTTGCAGTGCTTGCAGAATAATCCGCTGAAGCTCTACCGGCAAACCCGGACGTTCCGTCATGGGTAAAGGAACAGGATGTCGCGTATGCATTTCTATGGCTTGTTGAAAATCTTTAGGTGTAAATGGCAGTTTACCCACTGCTAACCGATACATCACCACACCTAGCGCATAAATATCTGAGAGCGCATCTCCGGTTTGTCCGGTGCAAATTTCAGGAGACACATAGGCTAATGATTGCTCAAAGCTAAGGATTTCCGAACTTCGTACGCTTAAAAAGAGTGAACGCATACCGATATCAGATAGCACAGCACGTTCAGAAACATCAGGTGGGTTTTCACGCAGGTGAATGTTTGCGGGTTTTAGTGCTAAATGTGCCAAGCCCTGATCATGCAGATAATGTAACCCTTCTGCAATTTGTTTAACCAGTATTGTAACTTCCATGAGAGGCAGAAAAGTCAGTTTCTGCTCATAGGTTACAAGATAATCGCGCAGATTTTCACCATTTATAAATTCTGTTGCCAGATATAGCACGCCCCCTGCGTTGCCCGGTTCGTAAATGCGTACCAGATTACGATGTGACAAACTAGACCGTAAGCGCATATCAAGCAGAAACTGCTGGCGGAAGCCTTCGTTTTGCGCGTAATTTGCGTTGATGATTTTTAGTGCAACAGTGCGCTGATTCTGTTGATCGTGTGCGCGATACACCCGACCAATGGTTCCCTCACCAACCTTAGCCTCAATTGTGTAGTGATCTAATGTCTGTCCGACTAAATCTGACATAGAAACTTATTCGTCCTTATCGTGCATGTTTAGTGGACACCGACTTTGCTACTGATCCGCCACACACTATCTACCGGACTTCGGACTAGATTGACATATGGCGCGTTATCGTGAATGGTGGAACCATCCGCCATTTCGTAAGTGAGGTCAGCAAATACACACGCTGTGTTTCCGTCGTTATTCACGGTGTACACGTCTCGAATAATCACGGTCTGTACGCTATTCCACCATATATCATAATCCACACGGTTCAGCATACCCGTATTACTCCTGAATTGGTCGGTGATGAGTGTCCATGTGAGATCTAGATTACCATTGTTGATCTGTTCATAGTAATTTTGTACTGCCTCGCTTGGTTCTGAGGGCAAAAATAGCGTTGGTTCGGGTGTTTCGGTATTAACAAGACTGTCTGCATTCGAGTCAGGATCATTAGGATTCGTTCCCAGTTCCAAAACTTCCATGCCATCCGGCGCCCCGTCGCCATCAGTATCCGCCACATCTGGCAATGTACCAAAAGCTAATTCTTCAATATCGCTCAAACCGTCATCGTCCGTATCTGCAACCAGTGGATTAGACGAAAATGCAATTTCTTCACTCGTGATTAGTCCATCCCCATCTGGATCACTCGCCTGTTCTGTCGCGAAAGCAATAGCGGTGGATGTTGCCACAAATGCAATCTGTGTCTGGCGCTCATTGCGTTCTTGAATTTCCACACGTCGCGCGATGATTAGTGAGACAAGCACGCCGAAAATAATCAATCCAATCATGAATAAGCCAGCAATTGCGAGGAGCCAAATTCTTGATGACTCAACAACGCTTCCGCGTAGTTCACGTTTTTCACCGGTTGCAGTGTCGATAATATTTATCCCGAAGGGATGTGTACGGGAACGGCGCAACCAATTACCAGACACAGACTTCGCGGTAAATGGCACATTGATACTTTGATCAGCTGGAATGGTAATTTGCTGTTCCAGCGGAAGACCAAACCGAATACGATTCGAATATTGCACGAGGCGCACCTGATAATTGCCCGTCTGATTGCCGTTGTTGGCGATGATAATGTTTGTCGGTTGACCATTATTGATCCACTGTGGATGCAACTCCGCATTAAAATTATAGAAGGGGCTAATGCGAATTTCTCCCTGAACAACCGTCGATGTTTGTGCAACATCCAAACTTTTAATCGTGATAGTATACAGGTGAGTACCAACCGCTGTGGTACTGTTTCGAGGGGGATGTATAACCAATGTAATATGGGTGCTGTCGTTTGCATCGACTTGTGAAGAATGTGATGGTACAGAAACCCAGGTCGCTGGCAAGTCGGTAGTGATCGTGTAATGATTGGGGCGATCATGATGGTTGATAATTTCAAGAATCTGATGACCTGATTCACCGGGAACGACCTGTAACATTGGCGGGATAAGTTGTGCCTCTACGCGGTGTGATGAGTCTATGCTGTCGTGATTTCTGTCTAAGGAGTTGTTATTTTGTGCATAGATCATTAAAGGATCATGCTTATCAGCCTCAACTGAATCTTCTTCCTCTAATGAAATGGTTGCTTCGATGTCGTCTGCATACTCAATATGCATCCATAGATCACCCATCCGTAGAATCTGGTCGCTTGCCCATATCACGCGATTATCGGGTATCAGGCGACTATCATCCAACCATGTCCCGTTAGTAGACCCTAAATCTGTAATCCAATATCCTTGTTGATCCCGTTCTAAGAGAAGGTGTGTGCGTGTGACTCGCTGATGATCGAGGATAATATCATTGTCTGAATTTCTTCCAATCGTATGTTTATCGCGCACCAATTTATACCGTCGCACATGCCCTTTCCCGTCGTTAATTACAAGTACATCGTCAGGGGAGGGGATGAAATCTAACGTCAGTAAGTTAATTTCTGCGTGTTCAGGGTGATATGATGCCTCATCTGAGTTGGCTGACCTACGACTATCATCCATGCCAGGATCGTTGGCTTCGGTCATGTGAATCGAAGCGTGAGCCTGCTCTGATTCAAAATCATTTAGAAAATCAGGTTCAGTTAACAAGGGTAAATCGTCATCATTTGGCGTTAACTGATCTTGTGCTTGTTCTGTATTATCGGAGACTTTTAGATTATCATCGAATTCTTCTGGTTGTGTGTCAAAGTATTCATACACATCGTCCATATCGTCTTCATCATCGGTGACAATTGCCATTTCTATCGCATCAACCATGCTTGA